>NZ_JBMDIS010000007.1:0-182478 GCF_057808775.1 Pseudomonas sp. FG86
GTGCTTGTCCCAGTTAACAAAAGGACATATCTGGCATGCGACGCTATTTTATTACGCGAGGAGCGAAGACCACCGCTGGCGGTACCGTCATCGAAGGTTTTAGGGGCTTCGGCGTCGACGGGGTAGACATTGCCCTTGAAGACCACGAGGTGCTTTGCCCGGCATGCCAGGCCACGGGCGTCATTGTCTGTATCGGCCCGCGCCTGAACACGAACGTGCACGGGCGAAAAATCGCGCTGTCGGACGACATCTGTCGCTGCAAATGCGACCCGCCCCCTCGCCTGATCGCCGACCAGTTCAAACGGGGTCAGACCATTACCACCGCAACATCCACACAAACCAGATCCGCCCCTGAGCAAACCGCAACTCACGCGCCAGCCACAGCACGTTCGCCAAGCCATACACCCACCCCCTCCTCTTCCTCGGCAAAGCTCAACGACATCATCGAATCAGGCTGCGAACGCAATTGGCGGTTCTATCAGAAACAGGCGGAAGATCTCATAGCACCGGGCGGCAGGCTGATCGCAGACCCCAGGCTGCGCAACCGAATCATCAACTCTGCCTACGCCCAACTCTGGCGGCTCGACAATCGTTTTCAATGGGCTGGGCTGGCGGCCTTTGCCTCAAAGCAAGTGGGCTGTGGCCTGCTGCATGCGGCTGAATCCATCGAGAAGATTCAGGCGGAATACGAGGCTGAGCGGCAGTTGAGAAGCCGCGCTCGAAAAGGATTTTGGGGGTTATTCAGTGCCGAAGAGCGTGAGCGGCGGGAGAAACTACAGGAGTACGAGCAGCGTCGGCGAGACCATGAGCAGGCCAGCCGCAACAACCCAGTGCCAACTTTTGACTGGCGGCAAGAGGGTGAGGCGTTTTCAAGCGTCCAACAATTTTACCTGCATGTGTATGAAAAGCTGGCAATGGGGAATACCACCCTGTTTTTGGATGTGTTTCCGTTGCATGCGTTTTATAAGGAGCGGGGGTTGGAGTTGCTGGAAACTTGCCTGTCTTTTCGCCAGAACATTTTTGAGAACGGGTCGCAGCCGGTGTTATGGCCGGCGGGACAGGAGAAGTTAAAGTTTGGGGCTGATTATCCGGAAATATTGCAAGCCTTCAAAGCAATTGACGAAGGCAATATCGCCAAGAGTGTTGAATATCTAGCAGACCATGAACAACGAAATATCCTTCAACCAACAATGTATACCGACCAAAAATTGGTCGCGCTGCTGCGTAGCAACCATCTTTCTTACGTCACAGGAATACCGTCAGGGGTCGCTCAAGCCATTGAACTGACACTGACCAGCCAATGCCGCGCTGTTGAAGACGGACGAACCGTTAAATTCAGCAAATCACCCGTCGCCAACCTAGCCGATATCGAACAACGAATGGCTTTCGTGCTCAGGGCTGCGACCCAGTTTGACAGGTTGCTGGATAGTCGTGAGCGGCATCGAGTCGAATTGGCGCTAGAAGATATCGCTGAAGGACGGGGCCTCCGATGATCGAGGTTTCGCAGATCGGGCTGCGACGTATCGTGCTCGGAGGCGTCATTACGATACTTCTCACGTGGTTAGCGATGCACCTCGGCACCGATGAACCGGAGATTGCGTTGACGCCTGGCGAACCCTGGGAAGACATGCGCCAACGCTCCAGCGCAAAGATTGGCCCTACTATTCCGGGACATCACTGGTTCAGGGCTCCCAAGTCCGATGCCCGACTACGTCTCGTAGACCCTCAATACGGATTCATGACTCCTTTAGCCCGCTTTTTCACAATAGGCTTCGAGGATGAGCGAGTCGACGGTGTTCGCATGTCCCCTCAAGTCGAACCCTTGCTGCTAGACGACACCTTAAAGGTCATTCTGGATTTGCAGGAGCAATGGCGTAAGGCGGGCTGGGAGCCCATCCGCGTCGCGTCTAACCCTCCATTCGCCGATACTCCGGAATGGCGTGCCCGGCTGCGAAACGTGAACCGGGGCGGCACGTCCTATTGGCGAGCAAGTGATAAGTACCAAGTGATGCTAGTGGTGGGACGATTCAAGGACGATAAACGCCCGACAGAGGAGCGTTATCTAATGACGCTTTCACTAGCCCCCCCTTGGGGGCCTCCATGAATGCCTCTCTGAGACAAGTGGCGGCTGAGTCTATCGAGAAGACTCAGGCGGAATATAAGCAGGCCAGCCGCAACAACCCAGTGCCAACTATTGACTGGAGGCAAGAGGGTGAGGCGTTTTCAAGCATCCAACAACTTTACCTGCATGTGTATGAAAAGCTGGCAATGGGGAATACCACGCTGTTTTTGGATGTGTTTGCGTTGCATGCGTTTTATAAGGGTGGGCCTGCTGCGCAGCAACCACCTGTCCTACATCACAGACATCCCGTCCGGCGCCGCGCAAGCTGTCGAACTGACTCTGGCAAGCCATTGCCCCCCCCATGATTCGACTTGCTCCCGCAGAGGGTGAGCCACAGAAGCATCAACTGACACTCCCCCATCGGGGCATAGGTATCTACACAACTTTTCAGCCCCCGACAAATCCCCCTGTGGCGAGCGGGCTTGTCCCGCGTTGGGCTGCGAAGCAGCCCCAAAACCAGCCTCTACAGAGTGTCTGATACACCGCGTTCTTCTTTACTGGGGCCGCTACGCAGCCCAACGCGGGACAAGCCCGCTCGCCACAACAGACCTATCTGCCGGGCGCTCAACGTTGAGCCAACGTTGTGTAGATACCTATGCCCATCGGGGGCAAGCCCCCTCCCACATTTCAGTTAGCCGGCTTCAACAACTGCATCTGCTGGCGATAATCATCCGTCACCTGCCGCGCCTGGCTGCTGCTGGTAATCACCCTGGGCGTAATCAGCACAATCAACTCCGTGCGGTCCTTGGACTTGCTGGTATTGCCAAACAACCAGCGCAACCCCGGAATCTTCCCAAGGTAAGGCACCGCACTGACGCTCTCTGCGTTGTCCTGCTTGATCAAACCGCCCAGCAACACCGTTTGCCCACTCTGCACCGCGACCTGGGTCGATACCGAGCGCGTGGAGATACGCGGGTTGGCCTGGGTGTCGTTGCTGGACGCCTGCTGGTCCTGGGCATCGCTGACCTGCTGCTGAATATCCATGTACACCAAACCACCCGGATTAATCCGTGGCACGACGTCGAGGATCACCCCAGTCTGCACATATTCAACACTGCTCAACGTGGTGTCGGAGGTGCCGGTGTTGACCGTGGTCTGGCTGATCGGGATGTTGTCGCCCACCTGAATCTGCGCCGGCTGGTTGTTCATCACCACCAGCGACGGCGCCGACAGCACCTGGGTGCGGCCGTTGGTTTCGAGGGCGTGCAGGGCCACTTGCAGGTTGGAACTGACGAAGGAATAGAACAACGAATCCGTCGCCCCCAACCCTGCCCCGCCGCCGCCCAAGGCGCCTTGGCTGCCGGCGGCGTTGCCCACGGTGGTGCTGGTGGAATTGCCCGCCAGGCGACCGAGGTACCACTGCACACCAAGGTCCAGCTCACCCGTGAGCTTGACCTCGAGGATGCGCGTTTCGATCTGCACTTGCAGCGGTGGGTTGTCGAGGCGCTTGATCGCCGATTCGATCTCTTTCCACTGCACCGGGCGCGTGCGCACCAGCAGTTGGTTACTGCTTTTTTGCGCGGTGATGCGGGTGCCGGCGTCGAGGCTTTTGGCCGGGGCGTCTTCGCTCGCGCCCTGCTCGGCGTTGTCCTGCTCGGCTTCGGGTGCCTGCTCGTCATCCTCCGCAGGCGGCTGGTTGCTATTGAGGTTGTTGCTCAGGCCACCCGGCGTGCTGCCGGAGGTGCTGTTGGTGCCCGCCGAGGACAAGGTTGCGGTGCGCAAACCGGGGGCGACCTTGGCCGGTGTGTCGTCCTTGATCGCGCCCGTGCCGTAGATCTGCCGCAGGTACTTGGCCAGGTCGGTGGCCTTCATGTTGCGCACGTCGTAGACATACATCTGCGGCTCGTTGCCGCCGCCCTCGTCGATGGTGTGAATCCAGTCGCCGACTTCGCTGAGGTACTGCGGCTGCGATGAGATCGCCACCACCGAGTTGGTCCGCTCGATGGGCAAAAAGCGCACCATGCCCGCCAGGGGCATGCCGCTGTCGGGGCCGAACATTTTTTGCAGCTCGGGCATCAGCTCGGCCACCGACGCGCGTTGCAGGCCGAACACGCCCACCGACATGCCCTTGAGCCAATCCACGTCGAAGGTGTCGATGGTGTCCTGGTAGTTGGCCAGTTCCTCGGGAGTGCCGGCCAGGCTCAGCACATTGCGCGCCGGGTCCACCAGCAGGAAGGCGTTCTCGCGAGCGAACGGCTTGAGCAGTTTCTGCATCTCGGTAGCCGAGATATAGTGCAGCGGAAACAGGCGCGCCGACAGGCCACTGGACGGTTGCGACACGCGCATCTCCGGCACCAGCTTGCCCGCTACCGCCTGGTTGGCCGGCAGGATCACATAGCGGTTGCCCTGCTTGATCATGGCGTTATCGGTCCACGACAGCAGGGTCTCCAGAATCGACAAGGCCTGCTGCTTGTTCACCGGCTTGGAGGTGGAAAAGCTGACATTGCCCTTCACACCCTGGGCGATGCTGTAGTTCTCGTGCAGCAGGTCGCCCATCACGCTGTTGATCACGGCTTCGATCGGCTGGTCAGCGAAGTTGAAGACGATGTCGCCGCTGCCCTCCTCCTTGGCGGCCGAGACCGCGGCCGGTTGGCGCACGAACTGCTGGTTGCCACGTATCAACTGGCGCTGGGGCGGGGTTTTCGCCTGGGGTTGGCCGCTGTCGACCGGGGCCTGTTCGCTGGCCGGGTCCACGGGCGGGCGCTGCGAACCGGTGCCCTGCATCGCCTCATGCAACAGGGCCTCGTCCGGGTCGAGATGCTCAGGGAATGTGCCGCAGCCACCGAGGGAAACGGCGGTGGCCAGGCAGAACACGGTGGTGCGCAAGGCGCCAGGGAAGGTATCGATCAAGGGGTGGACTCGTGAGGAAGGGTAATCGGGGCGGTAGTGGACGGCGGCGGCAAACGCAGGGCACGCAGGCTCAGGGTTTGCGTGCGACCGTCGAGTACAAAGCGCGCATCGCGGGGCGTGAGGTGTTCCAGGCGCCAGCCATTGGGCAGGGTCTGGCCCTGGTGGACCTTGAGCGGTGGGCCATCGGCACGTTTGAGCAGCGCCACGCGCAGGTCGCCGTCGAGGACGATACCGGTCAGCACCAGGCTCGACAGGCTGGAGACGGCCGCCTGGCCCACCGCACGGTCAGGGCTGCGGTCGGGGCTGAACAGCGGTGCTTGCCAGGTGCCGGCCAGGCTTTCGAGGGTCGCGCTGGGTGCCACCAGTACCTTGGCGGCGGTATTGGCGCGCGCATCGGGGGCCGGCGCCGGCAACCACTGCGGCGCATCGCCGATGCTGCTGAGGATGCCGACCATCAGCAGGCCCAGCAGCCCGGCCACACCGAGCAACAGCCATTCCAGGGGACGCAATGCATTGATCATCGCTGCACCTGCCGGGCGGCGGCCGGTTGCAGGTAACCGCGCACCAACAGGTGCACCACCAATTGTCCGGCGCCGCCGCTGGCCGGCGCGTTCGGCGGGCGGCGGATGCTCATCTCGTCGACAAACAGAAATGGCCGCTGGTACTCCAGTTCATGCAGGATCGCGGTCAACGGCTCGATGGCGCAGTTGAGGGTCAGGCTGACCTTGACCTGGCGATAGGGCTCGGCGTCGTCCTGCTCCGGGGTGATGGGCATGCGCTGGGTCAGGCTGCAACCGCCACCGAGGCCGGCGCGGCTGTTGATCAGGTCGGCGATGCGCTGCATCAGGTCCGCCGCCACCGCACTGGGGTCGTCGCCGGGCAACAGGCTGGTGCTGCTGGCCGGGTCCTGCCGCGCTTGCTCCAGCTGTTGGCGCAGGCTGTCGCCCTGGCGCAACACACCGGCGTAGCGTTGCTGCTGTTCACGCAACTGCTCGGCCTGCTCGCCCATGCTGCGCAGGGGGCCGGCGAACCAGCTGTCGATCAACAGCCAGTAACCGGCGCCGAGCACCAGGGCCAGGGCGATCAGGGCCGCGCCACGGCGTTCACGGGGTGTCAGTGGTCGGCGCATCGGCGGCCTCCTGGTGCAGGTGGGCGCGCAAGGAAAACTGATCCTTGCCGGTTTGCGCATCGGGTTGGATCACCCCTTCGAACTGGGCGTTTTCCAGGCTGTGGCAGGCCTTGATCCGGGTGATCAGCGCACTGGCCTTGGCGCTTTGCCCGGAGAAGGACACATCGGCGCCGTCGTTGACTTCCAACTGGTCGAGCCAGGTGTCCGACGGCAGGCACGCGGTCAGCTCGTTGAGCAGCGCCGCCAGCGGCGGTTGAGCGGCCTTGCGGCGAATCAGGTACTGGGCGGCGCCACGGGTATTGAGCAGTTGCTGGCGCAGGGCCTGGATCTCGGCGACCCGGGCTCTCTGCTCGCGCACACTGTGCTGCATGGCATCGAGCACGCGCTGGCGGTCGTTGAGCCACAACAGCATCGCCGCAATCACCAAGGCGCCGCACAACCACGGCAGGCTGCGTTGCAGGCCCTTGCCCTGGGGGCGCTGGCGCGGGCGCAATGGCGCCGGCAGCAAGTCGATGCCCATGGGGTTGCCTGCGCTATCGGCGACATCCACGGCATGGGGCTGCAAGCCGAGGGCGCTGCAGTCGATAAGGATCTGGTCGAGGCGCTCACGCAGGATCGCTACCAGCGTGACATGCAGGTGGCTGGGGGTGCGGCGTTCCTGGCGCGCGACAAAGTACAACTGGGCGGCGTCGAACGGCGTGAAGCGGTCCAGTTCATAGCCGACCACCGTCGACAGGTTGCGCGCCGCCGCCGGAGGCAATTGCAGGGTTTGCACCAGCACTGTTTCCGGGGGCAGCACCAGCACCTGACGCGCTTCGCCAGGGCGCTTTTCGACCGCCGCGGTCAACGGCCAGGCGTAGACACGCTCGGGGATATCGGCGAACGACAACCACGCCGGCAGGCAGCCACGCAGCTCCTTGAGCCACAGGCGCCAGCCCAGTTGCAGCAGGCTGCCGCGCCAGCGCTGGGTGATGGGCTGTGCCAGCGCCTGAAGCCGCGCGGTTAGCTGTTCGTTCATTCTTGCCAACGTAGGACTCGATAAGGTTGTGCGCTGCCTTGCGCGGGGCTCAATAACACGGTGGCTTGCACCTGGGCGTGGTAACCGCCGGGGCGTTGTGCGCGACTGCTGACCACCAGCACGTCGCCGGGATCGGCACCCACCGCACTCGGGTGCGGCAGGTTCAGCGCGCGGCGCATCACGGCACTGGCAAATGCCGGATCAGGCCGGTCCAGGCCACTCCACAGGCTGATCTCGGGCACCAGTTCGCTGTACAGCGCCTGGGTCATGCCCGGCAGCTGGCGCACTTCTTCCACCACCCGAAACGGCGCCAGGCCCTGGTTGCGGCGTACTTCCAAGGCTCTGGCAAGCTGCTTGGCCTGGGCCTGGGTCGCACCGCAGGCCAGGGCCAGGCGGGCGAAATCGCCCACTTCGGCGCTGTTCAAATACAACTTACCGCGCTCGCTGTGCAGGCTGACGCGCAGCTGCGCATCGTCGAACACCAGCGCGATTTCACGCCCGTCGGCAATCCACTGCTTGCGCTGCAACGGGTCCGCGACGGCCTGCATTGCCAGCGCCACCCCGGCCTCGGCGGCCAGCACCGCCTGGGTGTGTTGACGGTGCCAGGCGGCCTGGCGCGTTTCCAATTGCACCCAGCCGGCCAGGCCGCCCAACAACAGGCTGAGCAAGGCCAGCACCCACAGCACCAGCAGCAGGGCCACACCGCGTTGATGCTTGATCATTCGGGCGCCCCGCCGGACAGGTTCAGGCGCAAGGCAACCACCTGGGTCACCCATGGCACCGGCCCATTCACCCGCGCGTCAATCCGCACCGCGTATGGCAGGCGCTTGGTCCACGGCCACGTACTGATCCAGCCGGTGGCCTGGCCCTTGGGCGACACGCCGCGATAGCTGAATTGCAGATCCTCGACATCCTTCAACAACACTTGCGGCTCACTGCGCGAGGCCGGGACGCTGACTTGCGCCGCGGACTCAAACCGTGCGAACGCCACCTGCAAGTCGCGCTGCGATTCAGGCCCCACCAACTGCAAGGTGAAGCGCTGAATCCCGCCACCGAGCACACCCGGCAAGGTCGCGACAAATTGCATGCGCTGGGGGCCACCGGCAAAAAAGCCATCGGTCTGGCTGTCGTCCTCGGTCACATCCAACGGCAACGCCTCGCTGATGGCGGTGCGTAAAAACTGTTGCGCGGCGCGCATTTCATCCAGGCTGACCGTGTAGCGCTGGGCCTTGAGCACGGCGCGATTGGCGCCCAGCAAGGCGCCGCCGACGAGGGTCAGCAACACCCCGAGCAGGCTGAGAACGATCATGATCTCAAGCAAGGTGAAGCCCTGCTGACGCGCCTTCACAAGCCAGCCCCGAGGCCGGCAGCGCGCAGTTTCAAGGTGCTGAAACTGGCACGGCGCGGGCCTTCGCTGACGGTGAGATCCAGGCGAAACAGATGCGCCTGGCCAACGCGGCTGGGCTGTTGGGCGATGCGCAGTTGCCAGGCGATACCGTCCAACTCGCCCTGGCGTATGCCACTGGCCAAAGGCCCGGTGCCTTCCTGATCCATCACACTCAAGGCCGCATGCGTCAGGCGGTCGCTGTGGGACACCTGCAACAACGAGCGCGCGCTCTGGCCGAAGGCGACCAGCAGCACCGTGCTACAGATCGCCATCAGCGTCAGCGCGGCGAGCATTTCCAGCAAGGTAAAACCCGCCTGGCGCTTCATGGCAGCGCCTTGGACTGCACGCTGCCGGTCAGCCAGCCGATGTCGATGCGCCAACGCCGACTGCCGTTGGCCAGCAACACATGGCCCCCCGTGGAACTGCCATCGGGATAGAAATCCACTGCCGCACCGGCTTGCTCGGCGGTGTGCAGGGTCACTTGCAGCCCGGCCGGCCAATACTTTTTCGGACGGTCCGGCGCCTGCACGCTGAGGTTGCGCAAATCGAACACAGTGCTTTCGGTGGTGCCGTTGACAATCGCCCGCGCCCGCGTGCTGCGCAATGCCTCGACCACCTGCCCGACGGCCTGGCGTTCTTTGGCGGCGCGCAGGCCTTGTTGCAGGCCAAACCCGACCAAACCGGCCGCGATGCTGATCAAGACGATCACCACCAGCATTTCCAGCAGGGTAAAGCCGCGTTGGGCGTTGGCCATGGTCGTGGGTTATTCCCAGTTGCCCAGGTCGGCGCTGTAGCCTTCGCCGCCGGGCTGGCCGTCCTGGCCGTAGAAAATCAGGTCGAACGCACCGTGCTCACCCGGGAAGCGGTAGCCGAAGGCATGGCCGAACGGGTCCTTGAGGTCTGACGGCTTGGCGTACGGCCCGGCCCAACCGGCGCTGTTGCCCGGCTTGTCGACCAGTTGCTGCAGGGTCTTGGGCGGCGAGCCAACGTCCAGGCCGTAGCTTTCGATCTTCATGCTCAAGCTGGCCAGTTGGGCCTTGCCCGCGCCGTACTTGCCCTTGTCCACGTTGCCGCCGACCTGGCGGACCACGATGGTCGCGACGATGCCCAGCAGCACGATCACCGCGAGCATTTCCAGCAAGGTAAAACCGCCCTGGCGGCGGGCGGGCTTGAATCGGGTATGGCGCATCAGCGTGTTTCCTTAAGGGTTCATATATTGCTGGTCAGGCTCATCAGCGGCAGCATGATCGCCAGCATGATCACCGCCACCAGCACCGCCATGACCACGGTCAGGGACGGCACCAGCGCGGCGAGCAGGCGGTCGATGCCGCGTTTGGCTTCGACGTCGAACACCTCGGCGACCTTGAGCAGCATGCTGTCGAGTTCGCCGGCCTGTTCGCCGACTTCAATCATTTGCAACGCCAGATCGGGCAACAGCGGCTCGCTGCCGAAAGCGCTGGCCAGGGTGCCGCCGCCTTTGACCGACTCGGCGGCCTGGGCGACCTGGGCTTGCAGGGCGCGGTTGGTGCAGACCTGGCGGGCAATCACCAGCGCTTGCAGCAGCGCCACACCGTTGCTGAGCAGCGTGCCGAGGGTGCGGGCCAAGCGGGCGGCTTCGACCCGTTGCAGCAGCGGGCCGATGATGCGGATGCCCAGCACGCGGCGGTCATAGCGTTCGCGGCGCTGGGGGTCGCGTAGACGTGCGGCCAGGGCCCATGCGCCGACAATCAACCCGGCCAGCACCACCAGGCCGTAGGCCCCGAGGAATTGGCCAAGGCCCAGGATCACCTCGGTGATCAGCGGAATCGGCACGCCCAGGTCCTTGAAGATCGGCACGAACTGCGGCACCACGTACGCCAGCAGCAAGGCCAGCGAACCGAGCACGCCGACCACCAGAAAGGCCGGGTAGATCAACGCGTTGATCACTTCGCCCCGGAGTAACTGGCTGCGTTCCAGGTAATCGCTGAGCTGGCGCAGGGTGTCTTCGAGGGCGCCGCCCGCCTCACCGGCGCGGACCATACTCAAGTACAGCGGCGAGAATTGACTGCCCTCCGCCTCCAGCGCCTTGGATAACGGCTGGCCGGCCTTGACCTGTTCGCGGATGCGCTCGATCAACGCGCGGGTCTGCGGCTGGCCGGGCTGCTTGAGCAGGATGCCCAGGGAACGCTCCAGCGGCTGACCGGCGCCCAATAGGGTGGCCAACTGTTGCGTGAAACTGACCAGCGCCGCGCCGTTCAACTGGCCCCGGCCGAAGGCCTTGCGCAGGCCCTGGGCGCCCGCCACCTCGATCTGCAACAGCAACAAGCCACGCTTGTGCAGCGCGGCGACGGCGGCGTCCTGGTCCTTGGCTTCGAGGGTGCCGTTTTGCGCCTGGCCCTGGCCGTCGAGGGCACGGTATTTGAACAGGCTCATGCGCCCTCTCCACGGGTGACGCGCAGCACTTCTTCAAGGGAGGTGACACCCGCCACGGCCTGGCGCAGGCCTTCTTCATGCAAGGTGCGCAGGCCGCCACGGCGGGCGGCCTGTTCGAGGGTGGCGGCGTCGGCCTGGCGCATCAGCAGGCTGCGCAGTTCGTCGTTCATCACCAGCAGTTCGGTGATCGCACTGCGGCCGTGGTAGCCACCGCCCGGCGCATCGGCGCGGGGGCGATAGAGCAGGATCGGGCGCTGCTCGGTAAACCGATCCAGGCCGTGCTCGGCGATCAATTCCGCAGGGGCTTCGAAGGCTTCGCGAGTGGCCGGGTCCAGGCGTCGCACCAGGCGCTGGGCGAGGATGCCGTTGACGGTCGAGGCAATCAGGTAGCTTTCGACGCCCATGTCGAGCAAGCGCGTGATACTCGCGGCCGCGCTGTTGGTGTGCAGGGTCGAGAGCACCAGGTGGCCGGTGAGGGACGACTGGATGGCGATGCGGCAGGTTTCCAGGTCGCGGATTTCACCGATCATGATCACGTCCGGGTCCTGGCGCACGATGGAGCGCAGCGCACCGGCGAAGTCCAGGCCGATGGCCGGCTTGACCTGAATCTGGTTGATGCCTTCAAGCTGGTATTCCACCGGGTCTTCGACGGTGATGATCTTGCGCTCGGCGGTATTGAGCCGTGACAACGCGGTGTACAGGGTGGTGGTCTTGCCCGAGCCGGTGGGCCCGGTGACCAGCAGGATGCCGTGGGGCCGCTCGAGCACTTCGAGGAAGGTTTCCAGGCGCTGGCCATCAAAGCCCAGGCTCTGGAAATCGAATTGCACGGTCTGGCGGTCGAGCAAACGCATGACCACCGATTCGCCAAAACTGGTGGGCACCGTGGACACCCGCAAGTCCAGCTCCTTGCCCTGGATGCGCAGCATGATGCGCCCGTCCTGGGGCAGGCGCCGCTCGGCGATGTCCAGGCGCGCCATGATCTTCACCCGCGAAATCACCGCCGCCGAAGAACTGGACGGCGGGGCTTCGGCTTCGTGCAGCACGCCGTCGATGCGGTAGCGCACCTTGAGCTGGTTTTCGAAGGGTTCGATATGAATATCCGAGGCACGATGTTCCACCGCGCGCTGCAGGATCAGGTTGACCAGGCGAATCACCGGCGCTTCGGAGGCCATGTCCTTGAGGTGTTCGATGTCTTCCAGGGCACTGCCCTGCTCGTCGAGGTTTTCGATCAGGGTGCCCATGGCCGAACGGCCCTGGCCGTAGTAGCGCTCGATCAGGGTTTCGACTTCGTTGCGCGGGCCCACGGCCAGCCACACGGATACGCCGCAGGCATAGGCGATGGCCTGGAACGGGTAGACCAGCGACGGGTTGGCCGCCAGTACCCGCAGGCCGCCCTGGCTCCAGCCCACGGGCACCACCTGGTAGTGGTGCATGAAGCGTTCGGTCAATACCGGCAACGGATCAAGCAGCGGCGGCGCCGCATCGGCCAGCAGCAGCGGTGCGCCGAGCAGGTCCGCCCAGGCACGGGCCAGTTCCACTTCCGAGACCAGCCCTAAACGTGTGAGCAGGCCGAGCAACTCGGCATCGCCGCCCTCCTGGGACAGGCGCCGGGCGCGCTCCAGGTCAACGGTTTTCAACCCAGCGTATTGCATCAGCCACGCGCAGACCT
This sequence comes from Pseudomonas sp. FG86, assembly GCF_057808775.1. Taxonomy (NCBI): domain Bacteria; kingdom Pseudomonadati; phylum Pseudomonadota; class Gammaproteobacteria; order Pseudomonadales; family Pseudomonadaceae; genus Pseudomonas; species Pseudomonas sp. FG86. The sequence continues at coordinate 12,588 of NZ_JBMDIS010000007.1, forward strand.
GTTCGGTGTGCGGGATGTGCAGTTGGCAGGCATCGATGGGCGTTGAGGAACTGGGCATGGGTAAAAATCTGAGGGGCGATGTTCTAAAGGGCTATGGGAAACCCTTGTGGGAGGGGGCAAGTCCCCTCCCACAGGGGACCGCGTTTCCCCGTTAGTTCGAGGTCTTCGGCGCGGCCTGGCTGCTGTTCAGCGGCCGCCCGCCTTTGGTGGTTTCGGTCTTCTGCTTCTTGGCCGCCTTGGCATCGTGGCTCTGGGTCAGCACGGTGGAATCAGCGGCGCCTGACTTGGCATCCGCGTCGGTGGCATCAGCCGCCATCACCGCACCACTTAGCGCAACGCCCAATACAACACCGACACCCAACAGGGAAATCTTCATCAACTTTCTCCAGATCAAAAACAGCAAATAGCCCAAGTGGCGCCTTGAACTCGATCAAGACCCTACACCAAAGCGTTGTGTATGACAGCTTGTGTAAACATGGCACTTTAGAACCATCGAGCAATGCCATTAGTTAGCCATGCCAGGATGTTTTTTGTTAAACCAATCGACTGGTAGGTTTAGTCTTAGTTCCAGAACGTAAGAAATTATTTCTTATTTCACGCAAAAATTAGCTTTCGTTTGACTTACAAGCGCAAGAATTGCCTTAATTATGCCGTTTTCGCGGTTCAAAATGCCATCCCGTGATATCGCTTAGACACTACCTACAACAATAACCAATACAATTATTACACTTATAAAACTGCGAATTTCGCCAAATAGTTGCAATTAGCCATCGGTTAAAAATTGCGATCACGGGCAACTTTTGCCCAGAAAAAAGTGACGAGATGCAGTGCAATACGCACTTCTCGGCGCGCCATGTTTACTGAACTGTTGTCGGAGAGTCCCATGAATAAACGCAAAATGATCGGTGCACAGTCGGCATTCGCCCTGCTGGCACTGGCCGTGTCCCAGGTGCATGCGGCCACCAGCCCCGCCCTGGATGAAGGCCGGGTAAGCCGCGCGGAAAAAGCCGCGGACAAGACCCTGGCGAAGATGACGATGGAAGAAAAACTCGCCTACATCGGCGGCACCGGAGGCTGGGACGTCAAGCCACTGACCCAGTACGGCATCCCGCAGATTCACGGCGCCGATGGCGGCGTGGGCGTGCGCTACACCAGCGAAGGCAATGCGCAGGGCGTGGTCTACCCGTCGGGGCCGAACCTGGCCGCCAGCTGGAACCCACGTCGCGCCATCGACCTGGGCCGTGCCCTGGGCTATGACACCGCCAGTGGCGGCTATCAGTTCGTCACCGGCCCAGGCGTGAACCTCTACCGCATGCCGTACAGCGGCCGGGCGTTCGAGTACTTGTCCGGTGAAGATCCGTTCCTGGGCGCCAGCCTGGGGCCGGCGGTGATCAACGGCATTCAGTCGCGTGGTGTGTGGGCCAACGCCAAGCATTTCGCCGCCAACGACCAGGAAAGCAACCGCTTCCACCTCAATGAAATCATCAGCGAGCGCGTGCTGCGCGAGATGACCCTGCCGCCGTTCGAGTCCGCCTCGAAGAACAGCAAGGTCGCGATGATGATGTGCGCCTTCCAGCAGGTGAACGGCGAGTTCGCCTGCCAGAACAAGCACCTGATGCGTGACATCCTCAAGACCGAATGGGGCTACCCAGGCTTCGTGCAGAGCGACTACAACGCAGTGGTCAACGGCTTGCCGGCGGCACAGGCGGGTACCGACCTGGACATGATGGGCTACCAGATGAACAGCACCATCCTCAAGCCGTACCTGGACAGCGGCGAGCTGAGCAGCGCGACCATCGATGACAAGGTGCGCCGCATCCTCAAGCAGATCTACCTGTACAAGTTCGACAGCAAGGCGCCGCTGACCAGCCACAACATGAACAGCGCCACCAGCAACCGCGTGGCCCTGAACGCTGCCCGCGAAGGCATCGTGCTGCTGAAAAACCAGCACAGCCTGCTGCCGCTGGACGCCAAAAAGGTCAAGCGCATCGCCGTGGTCGGCACCCTGGCCAAGTACGCGCCACCTACCGGTTTTGGCAGCGCCAACGTCATGGCCGCCAACTACATCAGTGAGCTGAGCGGCTTGCAGCAACTGGCGCCGGGCGCCAAGGTCGAGTTCATCGACGGGCTGTCCCTGGACCCCGCCACCTCGACCTGGACCCACGCCGACAGCCATGGCAACCGCGTCAAAGGCTTGAAGACCGAGTTCTTCAGCAACACCAACTGGTCCGGCGACCCGGCCGCCAGCCGCACCGACACCCATGTCGACCTGGACTGGTCCACCGACAGCCTCCCAGTGAACGGCGATACCGCCGCCACCTCGATTCGCTACAGCGGCCAGATCACCCCGACGGTCAGCGGCGAGCAGGTGTTCAAGGTGCGTGCCGACGGCGCCGTGCGCCTCTACGTCAACGGCCAGAAAGTCCTCGACAACGGCGACGGCAAACCGCTGCCGAACAACAGTATTCCGCCGACCATTCCGGTGTTTGCCAAGGTCAACCTGGAAGCCGGCAAACCGGTCGACATCAAGCTGGAATACTCACGCCGCAACGGCTACCTGTCGACCATGGGCGGCCTGGTGGGCGTGCAGATGAGCTGGGCCTCGCTGGTGGCACCGCAGGACCTGGCCCAGTACGACGCGGTATTGGTCGCGGCCGGTAACAGCAATGAATACGAAGGCGAAGGCTTCGACCACAGCTTCGACCTGCCCGAGTACCAGAACCTGCTGATCCAGAGCATCGCCAAGGTCAACCCGAATACCGTGGTCACCCTGCACGGCGGTACCGGCTTGAAGATGAGCGACTGGATCGACCAGGTACCGGCCGCGCTGCATGCGTTCTACCCTGGGCAGAACGGCGGCCAGGCATTGGCGGAGATCCTGCTGGGCAAGGTCAACCCGTCGGCCAAGCTGCCGATCAGCATCGAGCGCAACATCGAAGACAACCCGATCTACGCGACCTTCCCCAAGTTCGACAACCAGGAAACCCTGGCCGAGATGAGCTACAAGGACGACCTGTTCCTGGGCTATCGCGGCTACGAGAAAAAGGGCATCAAGCCGCTCTACCCGTTCGGCTACGGCTTGTCGTACACCACCTTCGGCTACAGCAACATCAGCGTGACCCCTGGGGTGGCGGTGGCCGGTGCGCCGATCAAGGTGTCGTTCGACCTGGCCAACACCGGCAAGGTCGCGGGCGCCGAAGTGGCCGAGTTGTACGTGGGCCAGAACAACCCGAAAGTCGAACGCGCGATCAAGGAACTCAAGGGCTACAAGAAAGTGTTCTTGAAGCCGGGCGAGAGCAAGCGCGTGACTATCGAGCTCAACGATCGCTCGCTGGCCTACTACGACGTGGCGAGCAAGCAATGGGTCGTGGATGCCGACAGCTTCAACCTGTCGGTGGGCGCGTCGTCCCAGGACATTCGCCTGAACGCCAAGCTGGTCAACCCGTTCCGCCAGGAACTGTCGACCACCACCAGCAACCCACTGCCGCGCTCGGCGCTCAACTCGACGCTACGTGAATCGGCGGTGAAGACCGGCGGTGTGCTGCATCAAAATGAAGGGGATAGCGGCACCAGCGACGGTGATGGCTATGACATGAGCGATGACAGCAGCCAGGGCAGTGCCACCGGTAACTGACCTCTGTGGGAGGGGCGGTGCGACGATTCGACTTGCCCCCGATGAGCATGGGTATCTACACAACGTTGTATTAGCCAACGGTAACCACGATGCGAAGTGTGGGGAGGTTCTAGATATGGCACTGGCAGGAAGTCAGTGGGATGAGGCGGGATATAGCGGGAGATAGTGCGACGGGCCAGGCGGGGTAAGGGTTTGAGGAAAGAGCCGACCCTCAAACCGATGCCAAAGCATCGCCAAGCAATAAACAGATCAAATTCAGTTCAGGCGTTGGCCTGGTGCCAGTTTAGCGGAATCTTTGGCACCGGGCGTCAACGCCGTCTCGGTACAGTGCTATTACACCGTGTCCGTTAGATCCAACCGCCAGCCCATACCACGCGGCCAATTATCTCCAGGTTGTTCAACTGATCCCTGGGGACAACCATATCGCGGTAGGCCTTGTTCTCACTGATGATGTGAATAGACCCGTCGAACTGCCGCTGGAGCCTTTTCGCATAGAGATGGTCATCCAGCCGGATGACGTATACAGCCTCTCCCTCAAGCGAGCTGCGGCTGTGGTCAATCATCACCGTATCGCCATCGCTTAGAAGCCCCTCCATCGAATCCCCGTCCACTCGGATTGCGGACAGTCGCGCAGCGTCCAGGCCTTGCTTGCGAAGGGAGTACGCCGTGAACGCAAGCTGTGTTAGGACAGTGGCTCCTTCGCTCCAGGCGCCGTGCCCTGCACTACAGTGAGCGTCGTACAAGGGCACATAGGCGTACTTGTCGTCCCTAATGGACTGGGACGCAGCTCCTTTCAACTTCTCCCCCTCACCAGAGGCCAGCCAGCCAATATCAACGCCGACCGCCTTAGCGATGTCTACGCACCGCGCTACCTTGGGCTCACTCTGCCCGGTCAGGTAATACTCAAGGGTGCGTCGCGGGATAGCGGTAAGTCGCGCCAACTCATCGCCACTTCCAGCTATCTCAGCGCATTGCCGGATACGTTCCGCCAGCCCTTCACTCATTTCGCTTTCTCCCTTGAGCTATCCGAAACGGCATCCCTGCACAAAGCGAAATTTCGCTTTCTCGATAAAGCCTTACAGATCAAAGAGATAGACAAAATCAACCACCATCTAGCCAAAGATGGAAAGCGAAACGCCATTTTTCGCTTTACCACGTAGTTATATTTGGCTATGTTTATGCCCTAGGTAACGTTAGACATCCCAAAAAAACCACCCTTGCCGGTGGTTATGAATGGACGCTAGGCATGAACAAAACCGAAATCCCGCTTGATCCAGCCCAGCGATGGGAATGGATCAAATACCAACTTCGTACCCGAGGTACGTCACTCGCTATCTTGGCGCGTGAGCTTGACGTTACAGATGCTGCCGTCAAGAACGCCAAGCGCACCGCATATCCGCGAATGGAGCGAGCTATTGCCCGTGCGCTAGGCCTCAAGCCAATCGACTTGTGGCCCGAACGTTGGAACGCAAACGGCACCCCACACCGTATTCGGGTACAGCGCGCAGAACACAACGCAACTTCTAGCCAAGAGCATAACCCAGCTTATGCCCTTCGACACCGTAAAACCGGCACGGAGGGATAAACATGCGCCGTGTAAAGGATGATCGTACGTTAGACATCTTCTCTGTCCCACAGCCAGTTCTGGCTATCCCAGGGAATGGCAACAATGCTGCACAGGTCAGTGAACTGATCAGTGAGATTCTGAAAGGTTCCGATCTGGACCGTTACGAAATTGGTGCACGCATGTCTCGCTTATCTGGCGATGACGTCAGTAAGCACATGCTTGACGCCTGGTCGAGCCCAGCCCGAACAGACCATAACCTGCCGTTCTATAGAGCCCCCCTGCTTGAAGAAGTTTGTAGCAGTCACGTTTTAACCGACTGGCTGGTTGAGCAACGTGGTGGCCGCGTGGCTTACGGTCGCGATGCACTCAACGCGGAGCTTGGTCGTCTGGCGCGAGTTGCCGCTGACGCGACTAGGCAAGCACGCGAGCTTAAGAAGCTGCTGGGTGACGGCCATGCATAATTGGTATTCCGCCCGTGAATTGGCTGGTCTGCCTGGCATGCCGGGAACAGAGCGGGCAATTCAACTGCGTGCTAAACGCGAACGATGGGAAGGCCAAGGCCGTCTTGGCAGTAAGGCCGTCGAGTATCGTTTCGCTGCACTGCCGCCAGAAACCCAAGCCGCGTTAATCGCTGCCTCTGTATCTGATGTAGCACCAGAGTGCGCGCCGCTTACCGATTTAATAACTACTCAGCGTGACGCTGTTTCGGCGTCACGCTTGAGTGAAGATCAACGCTCTGTGATGACTGCTCGTCTGGCCTTCGTACGTGAAATCGAACGTATGAGCCAGACCATCAGCCAGCAACGCGCCATCGACACCCTGGTCTCTTTGGCAAAAGCTGAACAGCTCACCCCCTATTTGAATGGCCTGGTGCAGCGCGCCAACGACCGCAAGACCGGCGACCGCTCTTTGAGCGAGCGCACGCTTAAGCGTTGGCTGGCCGATTACCGCAAAGAAGGTGAAACCGGCCTGGCACCTGCTCGCCGTCAGAAAGACATGAGCCTCCCTACGTGGGCGGCGGCGTTCTTGGCCTGCTACCAGCGCCCAACCAAGCCCAGCGTCGAATCAGCCTATGCCGAGTTCGCCCAAAAGAACCCAGCCGAGCGCCCAAGCATCCACGTGGTCCGCCGCTTCCTTAAAAAGCTCAGCGCCGAAGCCCGCGAGCGCGGCCGTCGTACGCCGCAGGAACTCAAAGCCCTGCAACCGTTCAAGCGCCGCTCTACCAAAAGCATGTACCCCTGCGACGTATTCACCGCAGACGGCCACAAGTTCGACGCCGAGGTATTGAACCCGCGCACCGGCAAGCCTTACCGCCCGGAAGCAACCACGGTCCTCGATGTCGCAACACGCAAAGCCTTAGGCATTTCCATTGGTGAAGCCGAGTCCACCATCGGCGTAATGGACGCACTGCGTGATGCTATGCAGCACGGCATGTTCGCCATGTTTTACGTCGACAACGGCTCAGGCTTTGCCAACGACACCGTCCGTGAAGTGGTCGACCGTCTCGGCGGCACCATGACCCACGCGCTGCCGTACAACAGCCAGGCCCGCGGCCTTATCGAGCGTTCCCACCAGACGATTTGGGTCAACGCAGCCAAGAAACTGACCAGCTATATCGGCGCCGACATGGACAAGCATGCAGGCACCAAGGTGCATCGGATAGGCCGGAAAGAGCTGCGCGAAACCGGTCGTACCCGCCTGATTCCGACCTTTGCCGAGTTCATGGCCGGTGTCGAATACGAAATTGAAACCTACAACAACAGCCCGCACAGAGGGCTCGCCAAATTCCGCGATCCACTGACCGGCAAGCTGCGGCACATGAGTCCGAACGAAGCGTGGGAAGCCGCACGCGCCGAAGGCTGGGAGCCAATTATTGCTCCGGCCGAGCTGCTCAACGACCTGTCGCGCCCACAAGTCGTTCGTCCGACACGTCGCGGAGAAGTCACCTGGGCAGGTGAAACCTACTTCCTTGATGCCTTGCGCAGCTTTCATGGCGAAGAAATCCGTCTGGCCTACGACGTGCGTGACGCGTCCCGCGTTTGGGTCCGCACGCTTGAGGGCGACCTGATCGGTGAGGCACTGGTCGACGGCAACGCCTGCGACTACATGCCGAAAGCCATGATTGAGAAGGCCTACGACAAGCGCGAAAGCGGCCAGATGAAACGCGCTGTAGACAAGCTCGAAACGCTGACAGGCAAGCGCGTGGAAATGATTGCACCGACCAGCGCACCGTCGGCGCAGCTAAGCCTTGAACAGATGGCCGATGCCCGCCGTTTCGCTGAACTGTCAGCGCCAAAGCCCAAAGCCTTCGACCTGCCCACCGACCCAACTGCCCGCTATCGCCTCTGGAACCAGCTCGACGCCCGCCTCACCAGCGGCGAGCCGCTGTCGCCAGAGGAAACGCAGTGGCATTCCCGCTACCCGCAGCACCCGGACTTCACCTCAATTCAGCAAATGTTCGCGTTCGCCGAGCAGGCCCGCGCTTAACCCAAGACCTTTAGGAGTCGAATTATGAGTGTTACCAAGATTGTTCCCCTGACTAACGTCGGCCTTTTGTCTGCCGCCATTGCACGCACCCACAACCGTCCAGCCGGATTGCCTGGCCTGGTGGTGATGTACGGCGCAAGCGGCCTGGGCAAAAGCGTTGGCGCTGCCTTCGCCGCAAACCAGCACCGTGCCTACTACGTGGAGTGTCGCGACACCTGGAGCAAAAAGGCTTTCCTGCACGCCATCCTTCGCGAAATGAGCATCCAACCGGCCCCAACCATGTCGGTGATGGTCGACCAGATCGCCGAGCAGTTGTCCAAGAGCGGGCGCCCGCTGCTGATCGATGACGTGCAATACCTGCTCGAAAAGGCCGTAGCTAACGTCCTGACCGACATCTACAACGCCAGCGAAGGGACCATTGTCCTGATCGGCGAAGAACGTGTGCCCGGTAGCCTGGCGAAGCTGGAGCGCCTGCACAACCGAGTGCTGGAGTGGGTGCCTGCACAGCGAGCCACCCTCGACGATCTGCGCGCCCTGGCCGAGTCCAGCTACCCGGAATTGCACTTCGCCGATGATTTGCTGGATGACCTGCGCAAGAAGGTGAATGGCTGCCTGCGTCGCGTGGCGGTCAACCTTTACAAGGTCTACAGCGAAGCACGCGCCCGCTGCATTGACCGTGTTGACCTGGCTAGCTGGGGCTCCGACAGCTGGTTTACCGGCGAAGCGCCCGTGCGGAGGGTTTGAGGGATGCCTAGAGCCAGAGCTGATTTGGTGATGGTGGGCGGTAAGTCCCCTCGCCAATACATTTGGGAAGCTATCCGCGCTGTCAACGCCGGACCTAAAGCACTGACAACCTACGCTGTTGCGCGCAAATCGAACCAAGACGATCAGGCCGTACGTGCCTATTTCCGAGATATGGAAAAGGCCGGAATTGTCAGCAAAGTCCGCAACATAGACCGCCGCGATTCCGAATGGACGCTACTCAAAGACGAAGGCGTCGAAGCGCCACGGGTCAACCATCACGGCAAGCGTTCGACCCACGCAGGTGGTGTAGAAAACGTCTGGCGGGCGTTGCGCATCCTTGGGGAGTTCACCGCCGCCGAGGCCGCAGCCGCTGCCAGCGTTAACGGCGTATCCATAAGCGAGTATGGCGCTCAGGTTTATTTGTCGGGCCTGGCAAAGGCTGGCTACGTGACTCGCCGAGGCGGAACACCAGGCGTTAAAACGCGCTTTTGTCTGGTGCCGTCGCGGTATACCGGCCCCAAACATCCTATCTACCAGCGTGACTTCGATCAGGTCTACGACCCGAACTTGGATCAGGTGGTGTGGCGAAAGGCTGACCAGGAGGTGGCCCAGTGAACCAGGTCAATCTTGCGGCCTGGGGCCAGGACGCGCCGCTGTTTGTGCGCCTGCTTGCTGCGGAGGTTGCGGCCACCAACAAAACCAAGGCCGGCCAGCGCATCGGCATGAGCCGTACGGCCGTCAGCCTGATTCTTTCCAACCGCTATGCATCGCCCAGCACGGCCGGTGTCGAGCGGCGGGTAATGGAAACCCTCGGCCGCATTGAGTGCGTAGCCCTGGACGAGACGGTCACCACAGACCAATGCCAAAGCTATCGCGAAAAACCCGCGCCTACCCACAACCCGCAGGCCATGCAGCACTGGCGCGCCTGCCAACACTGCCCAATCAACCCCGACTGCTGCAACCAGGAGAACGCCCATGCTCGCCTCCATTAACCGCACGCAATTGAAAGTCCTGACCCCAACGCTGGCAGACCGTCTGCGAGTGTTCAACGCCGCCGCCCGCAATTTGCAGGCTCACGGCATTCGTGTGCAGGGCTTTCATCCGGCTGATAACCGCCTGGTGATCACCCCGGAAGCAGGTCAGCGCCTGATCAACCTAGGTCATACCGAGGGCTATCAACGCCATGGCACGGCCGGTAGCACCCGTTTCTACGTGCAATTCCAGGGCGTGACCCTGGAGTGGCGCGAACCCATCAGCGCCTCCCGTCCTGCCGACTGGTCGCGTCAGACTCTCCACTGAGGAACCTTGCAATGACACAACAACAAACTATTCCCGAAGGCTATCGCGTCGACGCGCAAAAGCGACTGATCCCGGAAATCCTGATCAAGCCTATCGACCTGGAGCGGGATGCCCTGGTACTCGGTCTGGTTGAAAAAGCCCGCGCCGCCAGCGATGTGCTGGCGAAGTTCAAGGCCTCGGCTTTCGGTGATATTGAAGCCTTTGTCGAACTCAGCGCCGAGCAGTACGGCGCCCAGATCGGCGGGAAGAAGGGAAATGTCAGCCTGATCAGTTTCGACGGGCGTTTCAAGATCATGCGTGCCGTTCAGGAAAGCATCGCTTTCGACGAACGCCTGCAGGCTGCGCGGGCATTGATTGACGAATGCCTGCGGGACTGGACCACCGGGGCGCGCCCCGAAGTGGTCACGCTGGTAAATGACGCCTTCCGGACTGACCAAAAAGGCGACATCCGAACAGCCCGCGTCCTGGCGTTGCGCCGTATGGAAATTACCGATGAACGCTGGCAGCGCGCCATGCAAGCCATCGGCGACGCCTGCCAGGTGGTTGGCTCCAAGTCCTACATCCGCGTGTATCAGCGTGTTGGTGATACCGACCAGTACGAACCCATCAGCCTAGATATTGCGGGAGTCTGAGATGAAAAAAACCATCACTGCCTATTGCTTCGCGTCGGGCCATATCGACTTCGGCGTCAGTCTCCCAGAGGGTGCCATTTCACTCGCCATCGGCGAAGAAAAGACAGTCCGCGATATCGTCAGTGTGAATGCGCGTCTGTCCCTCTTAGATAACGAAACGCTGTTTGTTCCTGGTGTGCCCGAGGCAGCGAGCCAGCGCGAAGGCATCACCGCTGTAGCCCACTTCATCCAACAGCTTGCCAAAAGCAACCAGTCTGGCTTCCGAGCATTGGGGGCCTGACATGCAGCGCTATCACGACACCCGAAGCGATCCGTTGCCGATGCATTCGCCGCAACACGACATCGAGCGCACCAACCTCGACCGCCTGACTGCGGAGTTCCTGGCACGCGGCGGCAAGGTCCAGAAAGTTGGTCACCAGATGAGCAGCGCCCCGGCGACGTTCACCATTAACCCGGAGCGGTCGCCGGTGTATGCCCATCTGTTTGCGCCTGCCACCTCGGTGGCAACACCGGAGACCGTAATGCCCGCCGAGGTTGACGGTCCCCACAACGATGTCCGCAAGCATGCGGCATTGATCATGGCCGATGCCACCTTGGGCAACTCGCCCAAATGGATCGCCCGCAAACATCACATGACTGAAAAGTACGTCCGCCAGGTCGCTCGCGACTATCACATCACCTTCCATAAGCAGCGCTAGGAATCCACATGGCCAAGATAACTATCACCCTGGAAGACCACCGCGACGACAACGGCAAACCTTCGGTCGCCGTCGATATGACAGGTGTACCTACTACCCACCTGGGAACACCTCACTCGACTGAAGCCGTACGCATCTTCAACAAGCTGTTCGACTTGGTTGCCAGCGAAAAGATGTTGGGTGCCATTCCTGCCTGTCGCTGGCAACCCACCACCACAACTCTTCAATAAGCGAAACCGTCCCGGTCATCCGGGATGGTCTGCCGGACGTGGTTGTCCGGTACTGATGAGCAGCCACCCATGACAGACGAAACACCCAAGCAGCGCAAAACCCGCCTGGCACGAGAGCGAAAGCGTGCCCAGCGCAAACGTGAGAGTGATAAGCGCCTGGCTATGGGGGCCAGCAAGCTCAAGATGGAAATCTACAGCGGCACCCAAAACGAGCTGGAACATATCCGCACTGCCGGGGAGTTCGACGAAACAGAGCATGCGCTCACGATGACTATTCATGGTGTAGCCGCACTGTCTCGAACCGACCCGGCAGCGTTCCAGCTACTGATCAAAGGAGGAAGACCATGACTACACGTAACCTGCAATTGAGCAAGATCCACATCGCCAAGAAGGACCTTGGACTGGATGACGAAACCTACCGCGCCTTGTTGAGCCGCGTGGCGGGTGCGCGTTCGGCCAAAGACCTGACGCCCCACCAGATCGGCGCTGTACTGGCCGAGTTCGCCCGCTTGGGCTGGGAGCCTACACCGGCTAAGAAGCAAGGTCGCAAAGCGCCGACGGCGGCGCCAGACCGAGTAAAACTTGTGGGCAAAATAGAGGCCTTTCTCGCCGAGGCCAAGCGTTCCTGGGCCTATGCCGACGGTATGGCCCTGCGCATGTTCAAGGTCGAGCGGGTGGAATGGCTGAACCCTCAACAACTTCAGAAAATGGTTGCGGCGCTGACCTATGATGCCCGCCGACACGCGAGGCCAGAGCGATGAACGAAGAACTGTTCCCGGATGACATCGATCAACTGGACGCCAAGAAAGTACTGGCGAACATGCAAGATCCCACGGTTATATCCCGCTGGGAGGGCTCATTGCGGGAAATGGTTGAAATTGCCGAGGCCAAGCTCCTGGTCGAAATTAAGCCGGGAGTGGAAGCCGCTGAACTAGCCCGGCATGTTGTCTTTGCGATTTGTTCTGTGATGGGCGGTCGAGTGGTTTACTTGCCACGGGGTGACGCACTCAAGCGGGCCTTGCGGGACGCCAAAATCTATCGGGATTGGAAAAATAACAACACCCCGATCCCTGATCTGGTCAGCAAGTACGACCTTGCGAACCAAACAATTTATGACATCATTCGCCGACAACGGGCGCTGCATCGAAAGAGTGAGCCCGACCTATTTGGCTACGAAGACGATCAAGGAAGGAGTATTCACTGATGAACCAGGCGCTATGGTTTTATGACGATGGCGGCTCTCGCGTAGGACCGTTCACCGAAAGCGATATCAAAGAACTTTTGAAAGTCAGCAAAATCAGACATGGGACTCTTGTTTGGAGGACCGGGATGGACACCTGGGCTCCAATAGAAACGACCGAACTAAAAGCGGAAGTCACGATACTCCCGCCTCCATTAAACAAGGACTCAATATCAAACCACTGGGCTTGGTTGCTGGCACTGTCGCCTCTACTGGGATTTGTTGATTTAGGTATCAACACAAGTGTCGGCGTTATCATCGGTTTGGTAGTGGTCATTGCCCTATGCGGCCTGGATTCTCGAAAGTTTCATCAAGCAGGCCACAACCCGCCGAGTATTTGGTGGTGCTTCATTCCACCTGTATATCTCTACATAAGGTCCAGTCGCTTGAAGGCGAATTACCTTCCGATGATTGCTTGGATTGTATGTAAAGTCTCACTGTTTATCGTGCCCCAACTTATTCGTTTGTGACTTCAAGCCCCGCCACCGAGCGGGGCTTTTTCTTAAACCCCGCTGATACTCAACCAATTACCCCCATACGTGAAGCTGGCACCGTTCCCCCAACGGCAGGTTCGCACCATGCACTCCGCTCCCGCTCTCTCCAAAGTCGCCCGACCTCGATGGCCACGCCAGTTTGCCCAGCTCATTCTCTCCGCTGGTGACGATGCTGCGCGGGCGGTGCTATGGGCCAAGGTTCCGGCCGACTGGCGGGAGTTGGTGCAACTGCATATCGCACAGGCTGACGGCCGCACCGAGCAGCACGTGCGCCAACAAGAGAAGTTGCGCCCCGCTGTAAGAACCATCACGCCGACCTTCGCCAAGTACCGGGCACCCGTCCATGTACCCGGCAACGCCGTGGTCGCCGCTCAACACTTGGCCGCACTGCGGGCCACCATCCACTCACCGCGAGCATCCCAATGACTTCCACCGAACCGAAGCGGCGTCCCCGGACGCCCCGTATGACCTTCTGGGCGCTGATCACCATCGCCTTGCTGTTCTGCCTGGCCATCGTCGCCCCGACAAAGCTGCCCGTCGTCCTCTATAAATGCGGCCTGGTCACGCTGGGTTGTGTGTTGGGTTACTGGCTGGATCGAGCGCTGTTCCCCTACGCCCGACCGGACATGGTGCCCAGCTGCGAACGTTCCATGGCTGGCATCCGGCGTGCCCTGGTCGTGCTGGGCTGTGTCCTCGGCCTGACGTTGGGGCTCTGACATGCGGCGCTCTCGCTCTCTTCTCTACATAGCTGCCGCGTGCATGGGATTGCTCGTGGTGTTAGCCGCCAGTCCACCCGCCAAGGCCAAGATCCCGGACCAGGCCGACCGCTATCGCCGCGATCTAACCCGCATCGCCCAGGCCGAGTGGGGCCTGGATGCCCCGGTGTCCACCTTCGCCGCCCAGATCCACCAGGAAAGCCGCTGGAAGTTCAACGCGAAATCGCCCGTCGGTGCGCAAGGCTTGGGCCAGGTGATGCCCTCGACCGCCACCTGGCTCGCCGAGTTGTTCCCCAAGGCCCTCGGCAAGATCGAACCGTATAACCCGGTTTGGTCCATGCAGGCGCTTGTCAGCTATGACCGCTGGCTGGCGAACCGCATCCAGGCTCGTAGCCCCTGCGAACAAGGAGCGCTGATCCTTTCTGCCTATAACGGCGGTTTGGGCTGGGTGATCAAAGACCGCAAGCTGGCATCGGCTAAGGGTGCCGATCCGCTGACCTGGTTCGACTCTGTCGAGCGGTTCAACAACGGCCGCTCGGCCGCTGCCTTTAAGGAAAACCGTCAATACCCGCGCCTGATCCTGTTGCGCTGGGAAGCCCTGTACGTCGGCGATGGGTGGGGCCAAGGGGTGTGCCAATGAAAGGTGTCTTTGACCTGGTCAAGCCGTTGCTCTGGTACGTCGGCGTGATCGCCATCGTGGTGTATGGACTGCATTTGAATCGGCAAGACGGCTATGACGAGGGCTACAGCCTGGCTAAATCCCAAGGGCAAACCGACGTCGAAAAGCTGCAAAAGGTCTATGCCAAGGAAAGGCAATTGGCGGCAGAGACCGCGCTCTCTGAGCTGCGCACCGAACAGGACAAGGGCAACGCGCTGGCAACTCAACTCGCCGACGCTAAAGAAAGCCTGCGTCAAACCACCGACCGACTAAAGGGAGATATCGCCCGTGTTACCAAACTCTATCGCCGCGCCCTGGATACGAAGCCGGAGGCACTGCCTGTTGCTGTGTTCACTACTGGCTTTATCCGCGTGTGGAACACCGCCAACGGTTTTGCCCCCACCGCCAGCATGCCAACCCCGAACGGCCCCGGCCGAACTCCTGCGCCTACCAGCGGAACCGGAACCGCTGACGACCTCGACTCAGGCGTCACCCAGGAACAACTCCTGACCAACCAGGTGCGCAATGGCGAGCTGTACGGAATCTGCCGGGCACAGCTCACCCGCCTGATCAATTGGACCCGCAATGAAAGCAAGTGACTACGCCAGCGTGTTGGAAACCCTGCACAACGAAAGCGCTTTAGCGACCCATTTGGCACAGCAAGAAGTATTAACAGGCCCATCGGCCGAGTTCTGTCAGGTGGCCGATTGCGACATGCCCATCCCGGAAGACAGACGCCAGGCCATGCCCGGTGTGCAGCGCTGCGCGCAGTGCCAAACCCGTCGCGAAAGGAGCAAGCACTGATGGCGACGTTTGAAATGCCGGTATGGCAGATGATCAGTATCGCCGTGACCATCCTCGGTGCGTTTGTCGGCGTGATGAAAATGCTCCTGGTGCAAATGGAGCGCCGCCTGGATCAACGCTTCGCCATCGTGGACAAGGACAGCGAGCGCTTGCGCCAGGTCGAGATCGGGCTGGAGCGCCTTCGCGGTGAAATGCCTTTGAACTACGTCCGCCGCGAAGACTGGGTGCGCAATCAATCCATTATTGAAGCCAAGCTCGACGGCCTGGCGCTCAAGTTAGAAAACGTTCAGCTCAAAGGACTACGCCCATGAACATTGATCAAGCCAAGGTACGCCGGGAATCCCTGCGTTGGTACATCATCCTGACGCTCAACACGTCGCGCCCCGTCGATCCCCACGAAGCTGTGGTGCTGTCTACGATCCAGGGCATCTTCCCGGACGCCACCAGCTTGGAGTTGCGGCGCGAACTGGACTACCTTGCCGACCGTGGCCTGGTCACGCTGAACAAGCAACCGAGTGGCGTATGGGTTTGTGGGCTGACCCACTACGGCGTCGACATTGCCGAGTACACGATCCCATGCAATCCAGGCGTAGCTCGCCCAGAAAAATACTGGAGCTGACGCCATGCCCCCGCGCAGCAAAGTCGCCAGTCTGCCGAAGTCGGTCAAAACCTGGCTCGACAAAGCCCTGGCCGAGAACAATTTCAGCGACTACGAAGCCCTGGCGAGCGAGCTATCCACCCAGGGTTTTTCGATCAGCAAGTCGGCGCTGCATCGTTATGGTCAGGACTTTGAGTCCAAGTTATCGGCATTGAAGATGGCGAGCGAGCAGGCGCGTGCTGTGGTGGCTGCGGCACCGGATGAAGAAGGTGCCGTCAACGAAGCGCTGATGCGTCTGGTCCAGGAACATCTATTCAAGCTGCTGATGAGCGACGGCGACCAGATGGACTTGCCCAAGGTAGCCAAGGCCGTGGCGGAACTGGGCAAAGCGTCGGTCGTGCAGAAGAAGTGGCAGTCCGAGTGGCGGGAAAAGGCCGAGGCAGCAGCATCTAGAGTCGAAAAGATCGCCCAAAAGGGCGGGCTAAACGCAGCAACAGTTGCAGAGATCCGACGAGAGATACTGGGGGTTGCCGGATGACTCCTAAGCTAACGGCTTTTCATGCTATCTGGAATAAATGCAAAATCGATGCCCAAACTGTAATCGCAATTAGGACAGATAAATTTCATCCAGCCTTGAGCGCCATAAGGCCTACCTCCTTTCATTATCGAGCGCTTTCCATCATCAAAGCATTTGGTGCAGCAAAAGTGCTCGGGCTCGCTCCCCGCGTACTCCGATTTCATGGCGTATACAAACTTACCCCCACCTACGGTTTGCAGCTCGTAACGATCCAGTACATTAGTTTTAGCTTGAGAAAGTCTAAGTTGCTCCTCCACCTGAGTAATTCGCTGAACCAGTCCCATTTGCTCAACTTGCGCATTCATAAGCTGCTGTTGCAGCTCCATGAGATTATTTGTGAGATCAAAAACCCGGCTTCGAACCAGTTCTTCGTCACGCAAGGTGAGCAGAGACTGAGTTATTTCTTTTGCGGCGTTTGCGCTTGCTACAGCACTCGAAAACCATTCAAACATGAAGGCGCTCCTTTGCACATTATTTGGCACCGCAAGCCTAGCACTCGGGGTATGAGAGCGTGAAGCCCCCATCGGAAGCGGCAGGTCGTGTGACTGTATCCCCACTGGAGACGATGACATCTTCTAATGTTTTAGATGGTGCACCTGCGGTGTTGTTGGAGTATCAGAAGCGATGGATTGGCATTCGAGCGCCCCTTAAAGTTGGAGAAAAGTCACGTCGTATTGGTCTTACTTGGGCCGAAGCAGCAGATAATGTTCTAGTTGCAGCAGCTCAGAAAGCAGCCGCAGGTCAGACGGTCTATTACCTTGGTTACAACCAGGACATGACCGTGGAGTACATCCAGGCCTGTGCCATGTGGGCACGAGCCTTCAACTACGCAGCGGAAGAGATCGAGGAAGGCATCTGGCCCGACAGCGACCCCGACAAACATATCAAGACCTACACCATCGTTTTCCCCAGCGGCCACCGCATTGTCGCGCTGACCAGCCGACCGTCCAACCTCCGGGGCCGTCAGGGTGTTGTCGTGATCGACGAAGCGGCGTTCCACCAGGATCTGGCCGAGCTGCTGAAAGCCGCACTGGCGCTATTGATCTGGGGCGGTGAAGTCCATGTGATCAGCACGCACGACGGCACCGAAAACGCCTTCAATGAACTGATCAACGATATCCGTGCAGGCAAGCGCAAGGGGGCATTGTTCCGCTGCCCATTCCGCGAAGCCGTATCTGATGGGCTTTACAACAGGGTCTGCCTGCGCAAAGGCATTGAGTACAAGCCCGAGGAAGAAGCTGCCTGGGTACAGGACGTTTACGACTTCTACGGCGATGCTGCTGAAGAGGAGCTGGATTGCGTACCGTCTCAAGGCGGCGGTGCCTTCCTCAGCATGGCGCTGGTTGAGCAGCGCAGTAACCGCGACGTGCCGGTACTGCGCCTGGCGTACCCGCAGGGTTACGAAACCATCGCCGAACACCTGCGCCTGGCCGAGTCCCTGGAATGGTGCGAAGAGCATTTGCTCCCGCTGCTTTCGGCGATTCCGCTGGACGTTCAGAGCTTCTATGGCATGGACTTCGGCCGCTCCGGCGACCTCTCGGTCTTCTGGCCATTGCTCAAAGAACAGAATCTGCGCAAACGCACGCCCTTTGTGGTCGAGCTGCGTAACGTCCCGTTCAAGCAACAACTCCAGATTAAGTTTTACATCATTCGTCGCTTACCCAACTTCCTCAAAGGCGCTGACGACGCCAGGGGCAACGGCTCGCAACTGTCGGAAGACACCGCCGTCGAGTTCGGCTTCAACCGCATCGAGCGAGTGATGCTCACCGAGGGCTGGTATCGCGACAACATGCCGCCGTTCAAGGCCTCCCTGGAAGACGACACGTTCTACGACATCCCTGCCGACAAGGACGTGGTCAGCGACGTGCGCGCCTTTCGGATGGTCAAGGGCGTGGCCCGTATCCCGGAAAAACGCACCAACGAGAAAGGCGAAAGATCTGGCCCCAAGCGCCACGGCGACGCCGGTATCGCCGCCGTGTTGGCCGACTACGCCTCCCGCCAGGAAGTCGAGATCATCGAGTATCACCGAGTCCAACCCGCGTCCCAGCATGATCGCGAGATCCAGATCGGCGCCGGTTGGCGCTCCACAAAAGGCATTTGGTAATGGCTGAATCCAAAATCGTCGACCAATACGGTCGCCCGATCCAGTACGACAAGCTCACCGAAGAACTGGCCGCAGCCCGTACCACCGGCATTCGCCAGGTTTGGCACCAGTCGGTAGCAAGCGGCCTGACACCTGGTCGACTTGCTGCCATCCTGCAGGCGGCTGCAGAAGGTAGCGCCCATGACTACTTGACCCTTGCCGAGGAAATGGAAGAACGGGATCTGCATTACGCCTCGGTGTTAGGCACTCGCAAGCTAGCTGTGTCCGGCTTAGCCATTCGTATCGAAGCCGCCAGCGACGATGCCGAAGATGTACGCCGCGCCGACCAGCTCAAGGAAATAGTCGACTCCCCTGAGTTCGGCGAGCTTCAAGCCGACCTCACCGACGCCATGGGCAAGGGCTATGCCGTCTCTGAAATCATGTGGGATCGGAGCGGCAAGACCTGGAACCCATCGCGCTTTGAACCACGGGACCAGCGCTTCTTCCAGTTCGACCGCGACACCGGCCGGGAACTGCGGCTGCTGGATGAAACCGACATGGTCGATGGCATTCCTTTGACACCGTACAAGTTCATTGTCCACCTACCGCGCATTCGTTCGGGCCTGCCGATCCGGGGTGGTCTGGCGCGCCTGGCTGCGGTGGGATACATGTGCAAGGCATGGACTTGGAAGGACTGGATGGGCTTCGCTGACATCTTCGGCATGCCTATGCGTGTCGGTCGCTACGGGCCTGGTGCGAGCAAGGACGATATCGCCACCCTGATGTCAGCTGTGGCGAATTTGGGCAGCGATGCGGCGGCGGTGATCCCGGACAGTATGCGCATCGACTTTACCCAGGCGGCCAATGTGACCGGCGCCGGGGACTTCTTCAGGGGCCTGGCCGAGTGGTGGGATAAGCAGGTCAGCAAGGCCGTGGTCGGTCAGACGATGTCCACCGACGATGGCTCCAGCCAGGCCCAGGCGACGATCCATAACGAAGTTCGTTTGGACTTGCTGCAAGCCGATGCCAAGGCCGAATCCAATACGCTGAACCGCTACTTTGTGCGCCCTTGGTGCGATCTGAACTTTACACCTGGTCGTCCATATCCGCGATTGATCCTCGACGTACCCAAGCCCGAAAACGCCAAGATCTTGATCGAAGCGTTGGAAAAATTGGTACCGCTTGGGTTGAAGGTTGAACAGTCAGTTATCCGCGACAAGCTCAACATCCCGGCTCCGGCCGCAGGTGCGGAACTGCTGGGCGCTGTTTCGCCTGTTGCCACCCCGGTGCTGGCACAGGCAGCCAACAGAGAGCAAACGCCCGCGAAACCGGCAGTAGTGCGGGATATCGTGGATAACCAGGTGCGGACGATGGAGCGAACTGTAGGGGTGTACCTGGATGACATGGTCGAGCAGATCAAGGAACTGCTCGACACCGTTCATAGCCTGGAAGAGTTTCGGGATCGGTTGATTGAAACCTATCCAGATATGACTACTAATCAGCTAGCAGATGCTATTGCTGACGGGCTCGTAGCTGCCAGCTTGGCTGGACGCGACGATATATTGCGGGGGCTGTAAGCACCAAAGCTCAAGGAAGAAGTTTATGCAGTAGGGCTGCTGCACCACCCCAGGCAATTACGTACAACCCCTTGGAGATCAGCAGACTGATGTTATCTGCAATTCCTGCGAGGTCTGCTGCATGTTGGGGGCCTGGGAAAACAAACGCTACAACCAAAAAGCCAACGATAGCAGTGACGATCCACGCAATACCTTTATCTTTTTTTGCCAGCAGCCACGTCACAAAGAACAACAATGCACCGAGAAGGAACGAGTAAAACATGAACTCTTTAATCATCTGAAAATCACTCCACAAAAATTACGGGTTAGAGGCATATGATCGGCCACAGAGAAGAAATATTTAGGGTTGCGTCAGACTTATCCATCAAATGGATACGTGCGTAATGGCCGTGTCCCATGGATCTCTACCGTTCAAAGAGCAGATCGACTACTTTCGCGGCAAGGTCGATTTGCCAACCCGTTCTTGGACGGACGTGTACACCGCCGAACACGACTACGCCTTTGTTGTGGCTGGCGCAGTCAAACGTGACTTGCTCGCCGATCTGCGTGGCGCCGTTGAGAAGTCCATCGCCAACGGAACCACCCTAGAACAGTTCCGCAAAGACTTCGACCAGGTCGTCGGCAAACATGGCTGGCAGTACCAGGGCGAGCGCGGTTGGCGCACCAATGTCATTTGGGAAACCAACCTACGCCAGTCCTATAACGCCGGTCGTGAAGCTCAGATGGCGGACCCGGAATTACGCAAGCGCCGTCCCTACGGTATTTACCGCCACGGTGACAGCGCACACCCGCGTCCAATGCACCTGGCCTGGAACGGCACCACGCTCCCGCTAGATGATCCATGGTGGTCGACGCACACCCCGCAAAACGGCTGGGGCTGCAAGTGCAAGAAGTTCATGGCCTCGGCCAGGGACATAGAACGCCAGGGCCTGACGATTGGCCCAGCGCCCGCTATTGAGTGGGAAGACCGGGTCATCGGCAAGAACAGCCCCAATGGCCCGCGCACGGTGCGGATACCCAAGGGCATTGATCCCGGCTTTGAATACGCACCAGGTCAATCACGCCTGACTCCAGCCGTACCACCGTTGCGGGCCTACGACCCATTACCCCAGCCCGTACCAGGTGCCAAATACAGCGCCACGACGACGGGTCTCTCAAACCGCCGACTACCAGACGCCATGCCTTCACCCCGGACAGTCCCCGCAACCCGTGTACTACCCGAAGGGCTAACTGACCAAAAGTACCTGGATCAATTCCTCGGCGAGTTCGGCGCAACAGAGTCAGCCCCCGTAGTGTTCAAGGACGTGACCGGGGATGCCGTGGTGATCGGCCGGGACATGTTCAGCAACACGCCCACGGGGCCGTTACTCATTAGGCGTTCCGGCGTTGCGCGGGAGTTGCCTATCCTGGCCGACACATTGAAAGCCCCCGACGAAGTGTGGGTCCGCCTGGAATGGCTAGAAGGTCAGAGCAAGGCCGTAGTGCGCCGCCGCTACCTCCGCCGCTTCAAGGTCGAGGGTCAGCCTACACCGGCCCTTGCGGTGTTCGAAGTCGGCGGCGATGGCTGGGCCGGAGTCAGTTCCTTTGTGCAAGAGGCAGGCAGCACGGAGTACCTTGAGCAGCTTCGCCTTGGCGTACTGCTATATAGCCGCCCTGAATAGGAGATCCCCATGGCCGGTGCAATGCTTGATGTCGTCATCGATAGCAGTCTGGTTGGCAAAGCCCTGGAAGAGTTGGGCCGCCGCCTGGACGACTTCACCACACCGCTTAATGACATCGGTGAATACCTTCACCAGTCAACCGACGAACGATTCCGCCGTAAGGTCGCGCCTGACGGCTCGCCCTGGGCGCCGCTCTCGCCTGTGACCCTAGCCAGAAAGAAAGGCACAGGCATCCTCCGGGAGAAAGGTACTCTCCAGGACACCCTGCGCAAGCAAGCCACCAGTACGGAGCTGGCGTTCGGTACGGACCGGCCTTATGGTGCGGTCCATCAGTTCGGGCAGAAGAAAGGCGCGTCCGGTAAAACGAGCAAGAGTAGCTCTATTCCATGGGGTGATATCCCTGCGAGGGAGTACTTAGGGCTCTCTACCGAGGATGAAACAGAGGTGCTGTTCATCATCCATGACTACCTTAACGAGCCACTGACAGGTTGACGGCTGCAAGCGCGCTGTAGGAGCCGATTTGCTTGGGCGGTACATCGGCGCAAATAATGTTACGAAGAGGCGTTAGACCTGCGTTAGATTGGCTCCAACCGCTCGTACTATCCTGCTTTGTCGGGCGAGCAGAAAAAAGGAGCCTCAAGAAATGGAAAAACGTTATCAGGTATTTGTCAGCTCTACGTTCTGGGATCTTGAGGACGCACGGCAAGAAGTAATGCAGGCGCTACTGGAGCAAGACTGCATGCCATCAGGTATGGAACTGTTCCCCGCGACGAATGAAGATCAATGGAGTCTCATCAAAAAGGTGATTGATGATAGCGATTACTACATCGTTGTACTGGCCGGAAGGTATGGTTCAGTAGGGCCTTCAGGGCAAAGCTACACCGAGATGGAGTATCGGTATGCCTTAGAGACCGGCAAGCCTATCCTTGGCTTTATTCATCGTAATATTGGTGAGCTGCCTGCCAAGTTCAGCGAAACAAGTACAGAGAACAGAGAAAAGCTCGAAAGCTTTCATGAATTGGTAAAGCAAAAGCTGTGCAAGTTCTGGGAGACCCCGGCGGAACTTGGCGGGCATGTAAGCCGAAGCCTGATTAAGCTTACAAAAAGTCATCCGGCTATTGGTTGGGTTCGCGGAAATCTAGTGCCTAACGAAAGTGCTGCGGAAGAAATATTAAGTCTCCGTCGCCGTATAGATGAGTTAGAGCTTGAGAATCAGTCTATAAAAACCTCTGAGCCGGAAGGTGCAGAATACTTGGCCCAGGGGAATGATAAGTACAGCGTGCGGTATACTTATTTCGCTTACGGAGCGCCAAACGGCACATCTGGGAATTTATATGGCGAATTGGAGATTAGCTGGAACTATATTCATGCATTACTTTCCCCGCTCATGATTGATGAAGCATCAGATACCACATTAAAGCATACGCTGAGCGAAGCAATTGAAAGCCTGATGGTAACGAACTTACCAGCAGATGATCGCCCGAAAAAGATTATGAATTTCGAAGTTTCTGACTCGGACTATCAAACCATTAAGATACAACTTCGCGCGCTCGGCTATATTGCAAAAAGCAGTAAAGCCAGAAGCGTTAAAGATACAGCGACGTATTGGACGCTAACCCCTTACGGTGACACGGTGATGACCAGACTGCGTGCTAAACGTAAATATGATGACCTAATCTAAAAACTAGGTTGCTGCTGTTCGCTAAACCTTAAACCCCGCTGATACTCCCTCATCCCGCCAGTCCTCACACACTGGCGGCATGAAAACTCAACTCGCACTCAACACCGACCTTTCCGCCACCGTCTCTGACGGCAAGGCCCCGGAGTGGGTCGAACTAATCCCCCCTGGTCCCAACGTCACCGGCCGCGATGGTCGGCAATGGCTGTTCGACGAACAAGCCGGGACGCTGGTCCAGTCCAGCTTCCTCGGTCGCGCCATCGACCTGCCCATTGATTGGGAACATGCCACCCAGCACCGAGCCAGCAAGGGCGAATCCGCCCCGGCTGCGGGCTGGATCAAGCAATTGGAGCTACGCAACGGCGCGCTATGGGGCCTGGTTGACTGGACCCCTCGGGCCTCTGCGCAAGTCATCAATCGCGAGTACCGCTTCCTTTCCCCTGTCTTCGACTTCGACCCTGATACCACCCGTATTGCTCGCCTGGTCAGCGCGGGCCTGACGAATAAACCTAACTTCCTGCTGACCGCCCTTAATCAAGAAAACACGGAGGTCACGCCTGTGACGCTTTCACCTGCGCTTTTGACTGCACTCGGCTTGCCTTCAACGGCGACCGAAGAACAGGCCCTTGCGGCCACCACCCAACTCAAGGCAACCGCCCAAGCGACCAACACCGAGAAGCCCAACCTTGAGCAGTTCATGCCACGGGCGGACTACGACAGCGTTTTGCAGCGTGCCACCAACGCCGAGCAAGCCCTGGCCGAGCAGAAGAGAACCGAACACAACAAGCAAGTCGATGCGCTGATCACCTCGGCCACCCAAGCCGGGAAGATTACCCCGGCAACGGTCGACTACCACCGCGCCGCCTGCCAGGACGAAACCGGCCTGGCGCGCTTCAAGGCATTCGTCGATGCGGCGCCGGTCGTTGCTGCCCCCTCCAACCTGGACGAGCGCAAGGCCGACAAAACCACCACCGCGCTCAACGCCGAAGAGCAGCACGTCGCCAAGCTGCTGGACATGAGCGACGAGTACTTCATCAAGGGAAAGGCGTAACTCCCTCTATATAAAGGAAGCGATTCATGATCATTACTTCTGGCACCTTGACCGCGTTGTTCACCGCGTACCGGGCCGAGTTCCAAAACGCCCAGGCAGCTACGCCGACCGATTGGGCGCGCATTGCCACGACCGTGCCGTCGACGTCGGCCAGCAACACCTACGGCTGGCTGGGCCAGTTCCCGAACTTCCGCGAGTGGATCGGCGACCGTGTTCTCAAGAACATGGCGGCGCATAGCTACTCGATCACTAACAAGAAGTATGAGTCGTCCGTAGGTGTACCGCGTGACGCCATCGAAGATGACCAGATCGGCGTCTATAAGCCGCTGTTTGCCGAGATGGGCCGGGCCTCCACAGCGCACCCGGACGAGCTGGTGTTTAGTCTGTTGAAAGCTGGCGTGACAACTCTGTGCTATGACGGCCAGAACTTCTTCGACACCGACCACCCGGTCTACCCGAACACCGACGGCACCGGCACGGCAATCTCCGTCAGCAACTATCAGGACGGTGAAGGTCCGGCCTGGTATCTGCTCGATGTCAGCCGGGCAATTAAGCCCATCATCTTCCAACTGCGCCGTAAGTACGACCTCAAGGCTATGACCAGCATGGACGACGAAAATGTCTTCATGCGCGATGAGTACCGCTATGGCGTGGATGCCCGTGCGAACGTCGGGTTTGGGTTCTGGCAGTTCGCGTTCTGCTCGAAAGCACCGCTCAACGCCGAGAACTACGCCGCAGCGCGTGCAGCCATGAAGGGTTTCCATGCTGACGGTGGCCGTCCACTCGGTGTTAACCCTGGCCTGTTGGTGGTGCCGTCCCCGCTCGAAGGCGCTGCGCGCAAGCTCCTGGTCAAGGATGCCAACAGTGGCAACGAATGGGCAGGCACCGCCGAAATCCTGGCGCCGAGCTGGTTGGGATAAGGGGGCGTTATGACCATCATTATCACCTCAAAACGCGACGGCTTCCGCCGCTGCGGGGTTGCCCACTCCAGCACGGTTGCGCGTTACCCGGATGACTTCTTTTCGGAAGCGCAGTTGCGGGCTCTGTCAAAAGAGCCTCAGTTGATCCTCGCTTATGAGGAGGATGAATTCGACCAGGTACAGGACCGCCGCGATGAAAGCTTCCAGGAAGTCGATGTATCGAAAGCGCCCGGCACCACACAAAACCATCAGTCGCAGACGCTTGAAGCAAACGTTACAGCGCTGGGTGTTGGAGTGGTTCTGCCCGTAGCCCCGGTGGCGGGCGACCTTGATTCCCTTTGGGAGGATGCCCTCCTGGAAGACCGGGCGCGTGAAGTGGCCAAGGCGCAAGCAGCGTCTGATGTAGAACTTGAATCCCTCTGGGACAACGCCCTCCAGGAAGATCAGGCGCGTGAAGACGCCAAGGCGCAGGCATCGAAACCGCCAGTCAAACCAGGAAAACCCAAGGCAACCAAGGTCGAGGGCGAAGGTAAATGAACCTCTCACTGCCGTCCGCCACCCAGCTCCTGATTCGCTTCGGCGCCCGTGATATCACTCAGGTAGCTGTTCCTGATGACAAGCGGAACATTGAGCCAGAACTGTTGGTGGCTGCCGCTGCTGGCGAGCCGCTGGATAGTTGGGACGCGGAAGATGTGGCAATTGCAGTCGTGACTCTGGCACGGATTGCCGATGCCGTGACTCGGGCGCGCAGTGAGATTTCGTTTTACCTGCGCTTTCGCCCTGTTGGCGAGGACGCCCCGGAGTGGGTGGTCGATGATCTGGCCGAGATCGCCCGTTATCACCTGTATGACGATGCTGGTAAGGAAGAGTCGACGGTGCGGGTGCTTTACAAGGATGTAATCAAGCGCCTTGAGACCCTAGCGAAGGAAGACAAGGAACGTGGTGCCGCCGAGGCGGGCCGGTCGGGCATGCAGCTCACCAGTCAGCCACGGCTCATGTCTCGCACCACCTTGAGGTCGCTCTGATGTTGGGCGAACTGGAGGATCTGATTGAGGCGCGCCTGAAGGAGCTGGTTGTCAAGATCCCGCGCTTGGTTGTGGAAAGCTACGGCGGTGAACTGAGCGACCCGGACCTGTTGTCTGGGTTGCTCAAGCGCTGTCCGGCCGTTCTGGTCATGGTGCCCAAGGTGATGTTTCAGCGGCGTAGTCATGATCGCTACACAGTGCCGATTACTTTCCGCCTAGTGATTGTCACACGACACCCACGTGGCGAGCGGGAAACCCGGCGCGGTAGCGGCCCAAAGGACATAGGTAGCTACGACCTGTGGGAGGCCTGTATGCACCAACTGGTGGAATGGCAGCCCTGGACAGATCGTGCGGCTATCCGTCCGACCGAGCTTTCCAACCTGGTCAACGGCAAGTTTGAGAGTGACCACATGTCTGTCCTGGGGCAGTCATTCGTCATCGAACTGGACTGGAAAAAACCTGAGCTTGATCTGCCAGATCTGCTCAGCATCGACATGCAGTACCACACCCCATCGGGTAACCCCGAGCCGGTGGCCACCGACAACATTGAATTGAGGGACGTGTAATGCAAGTTATTGCTGCACCTGGTCATCAGGTGCCCACTGAAGAAGATCCGTACAAGTACATCGGGGAGGCCAAGGCCGTCGACGTGGCGGACACCTCCTACTACCGTCGCCGTCTGGCTGCAAAAGAGCTGCTGATTCCGGTAGATCAGTCGGCGCTTAAAGAGCCGCCGGTTGATAAAAAAACGCGTGCCAGTGCCAAACAACCCGCACAGGAATCCACTGAATGAGCATCGAATTCGACACGATCCCGGCGTCTATCCGTAAGCCAGGCGTTTACATGGAGTTCAATACCAGCCTGGCACAACGGAATCTGCCGACCAACAAGCAAAGCGTGTGTCTGATCGTTCCCTTGGGTGAAGGTGCAACCATCGAGGCCAATGTGCCGACGCAGTTCTACAGTGCGCCGGAGGCCAAAGCCTTGTTCGGTGGCACCATTGCCGAAGAAATGGCCCACGCTTTTATCACGGCTTATCGTTACGCCGCCGTGTCGGCCGTGGGAGTGGTCGTCCAGGGCGACGTAGAACCGGATATCAAGCCTGCACTGGACGCTACCGCGCTGGGTGGATTTACCATTCTGGTACCAGCCTGGAACAGCAGCACAGCACTGACTGCGCTACGCGAACACATCAAGGTCTACACCAACTCGATGGAGCAGCAAGGCATTATCGGCGTTGCGGCTTTGACCAGCACGCTGTCCGCCGCCACCACCCTGGCTACGTCGCTGAACTCCGGCGCGATCAGTCTGGCGGTGTTGCCAGGCACTGCATCGAAAGCGCACCAAGTGGCCGCGGCCTATGCCGCGATGATCGCCTCGGAAGAAGATCCAGCGCGGCCGCTGAACACCCTGGAACTGGCCGGGATTAAAGTGCCGCCCATCACTCAACGTCTCGGCCGCACCGAGCAGGAAACCGCTCTGGCGAATGGTGTCACGCCGCTGGAAGTCGCGGCTGGTGATGTCATTCAGATCGTCCGCGCCGTGACCACGTACACCAAGTCTGCGGCGGGCGCCACGGACGTGTCGCTCCTGGACCTGACCACCATCCGCACCCTGTATTACATCCGCATGGCGTGCCGTGACCGTATCCGTCTGCGCTTCCCGCGCTCCAAACTTTCGAAGAAAACCCCAGAGGCGGTGCGCGGCGAGCTGCTGGACGTGCTGCTCAAAGCGCAGGAGCTTGAGATCGTCGAGGAAGTCGAGGCCAACGCGGACGGGCTGGTGGTTGAACGTTCGGCCCAGGACGCGAACCGCCTTAACAGCTCAATTCCCGCCGATGTTGTAAACGGCCTGCACGTGTTCGCCGGTCGTATTGACCTGCTCTTGTAAGAGGTGATTTTAGATGGCTGATAACTACGTAGGGCAGATCGTTCTCGAGATCAACGGCACCGACTATGAGGTGACTAGCGTTGAGCCGAGCCTCAAAACCGGGCGCAAAGTGGTCAAGACCATGAACCGCACGGGTCGACCTTCGGGCACGGCAAAGGGCATTGAGGAACACGAGTTAAAAATTTCGGTACCCATCCCGAAAACCGGCGAGCCGGACTGGCGCGCCCTGATGGATGCCAAGCTGACCATCTATCCGCAGGACGGCGGCAGCAAGCGGCAGACCTGGACCGGCTGTTCCCTGATGGAAATGGGTAGCAAGTACCAGGTTGAAGGTGAAGCCACCCGCGATCTGACCATCGCCGCTCTCAACTACTACACGGAATAATGCGATGACTGAACAACTGAATAAACAGTGGGACGGCCTTACGACCACTGGTGAGTTGACCCTCGGTGTGTACTTTGCGGGGACTCGACACAAGCGCTTCACCCTGCGTGTGGGCGTTGCAGGTGACTGGATCGCTGCCCACGAGACATATCCCAGCAGTCCATTCCAACTGGGTGCACTTGAGGTATTCCGTCGGCAGTTGTTGAACCTCGGAGACATACCGACCGAGTGTCTGACGGTCGAACTGTTGCGGGAGGCGTTGACCGAAATCGACTTGGCCATCCTTGCCGAAGCTGATGAAGAACTGGAAAAAAAGCTCACGCCGCCGAGCGCGGCAACGCCGACTGGCGCCGCATCGAACACGCCTTCATCCGAAACGGCTATCGGCTCTCCGAAGTCCGCAACATGACCAAAGCCGAGATCGATACCCGTGTCGATCTGATCGTCGGCAAGGTCAAGGGCACACGCTACGTCAGCCAGCGTATGCGTAAGGCGCTACCCAAACCCAAGTGACTGGCTCGCTCCAGGGCCTTTCCTATTCCTGCAAGGCCCTTTCCGGGAGTACATCATGAGTTCCGATCTGCGCGTCGCGCTTCGTATTCAAGCCACCTCAGGCAACAGCCGCCGCGAAATTGAACAGGTCAACCGCGACCTTCGGAAGGCTGGCAAGGAAGGCGCAAAGTCCCTGGCAGATGAAAGCTGGAAGGCATCCTCGGCCATCACCAAGGTCGGTCAGGCTGGAGCCAACAGCTATAAAGTCATGCGCACTGCCATGCGTGAATCTGCCAAGGCAGGTGCTGGCACGCGCATCGAGGTCAGTAAGACTTCCGCCGAACTCAAAGAGATGGCAAGCGCTGCTCGCAAGGCTGCGCGTGATACTAAAACCGAGTTGATGAGTACTGACCGGCAAGGCGTGCAACCTTTACGCCAGAGCGTGGACAAGACGGAAACATCCTTTCGACGCATGGCGCAAAACAGTGGTCGCAACCTGCGCACGTTGAAAACCATCGCCATCGGGGTGCGTCAGGAGTTTGACCGCATCAAGGGACTTGGTGGAAGCATGCAGGGGAAGCTGGCGGGGCTGGGCGTGGGCATTGGAACAATCGCTGGATTGAAAGCCAGCGCGGATCTGGAACGTGTTCTGATCCGTACGAAACAAACAGCGGGAATGACCAACGGGCAAAAAGACGAGTGGCGTAGCGAGGGGTGGCGAATAGCCAAAACTTACGGTGCCAGCCGCGCAGATGTAGACACTGGATTCAATACGCTCATTGCTTCGGGTGTGAATTATGATGCAGCAAAGAAAACCGGCGATGCCATCGGCCAAGCCAACGCTATTACGGGTGCAAACCCAGCAGTCCTGGGCAAGGCGGTTGTTGCTGCATCCGGCGCATTCAACATTGATTTGAATAAAGAAGGAGCAGCCCTCGACCTGCTGCAAAAGATGACAGTCGCCGGACGACTCGGTAACGCCGAGCTTGAAAACTTGTCCGATTTGTTTCCTAAAATTGGTGGGGCGGCAGCGGCTGCGGGTATGTCTATTGAGCAGGCATTGGCGTTCACCGAGTCTCTATCCAAGGTTGAGTTGCAACCAGATCGACTTGGCACACTGGCCGAATCTACCTTGCGCGTATTCAGCAACAAGCAGTACAGGGATCAAGTTTCTAAAGTTACGGGCATTGATTTCTTCAACAAAGATAAAAGTTCGCGCAACCCAGAAGAAGTTTTCGGCGAACTAAAACGCAAGTATGAAGCAATGAAAACCGATGAACAGCGCGCCAAGTTCATGGGCGTAGTATTCAAAGGTATGGATCAGGACACAGTACGTGGCTGGCGGAGCATGTTGACCGGTGATCGGCTGGATGACATGAAGTCTGGCGCTAAAACACTGGGTAAAGCCGAGCCTATCTACAGCCAGGACCTGAAGGAAAACACCGAGAGCTCAAGTGGTACTGCCGCACGTATGAAGGCCACGCTGGCCGAGGCCATGGACCGAATGGCGACCCCATTGAACAAAGGGTTCGCGGATCTTGGCAATTACCTGCTTGATGACCTGAACCTATCCGGCGAGCAGATGCTTGCCGGTGGTGCGGCTTTGGGGGTTGGCGGTTACTACGCCGGGCGTGGTGCCAAAGCGGGTGCAGGGGCTTTGCTCAACAAGTTTATGGGTGGGCCTGAGACTCTAAAAAACATCGCAGTTGGAAAGGTGCTGGAAGAGGCTACAGGTGTGACATCTGTATTCGTCACCAATTGGCCAGGTGGGATGGCTCTCGGTGGCGGCATGCCCGATCTGCCCGATGGATCGACTTCGCGTAAGGGAAAACCTGGGGGCTTCATAGCACCTTGGCTGGCTCCTGTTGCATTGGGTGTCAGTGCGACTCAACTGGGGGGTGACAGTGCAAGCGACGATGCGGGGCGGCTACGTGATGCCCAACGCAGCAAGCTTTTGAACGATGACCAGCGGACCTATCAGACCTCGTTTTACCGTAACCGCTTGGACTTGGCCGAGCAGAACCCCAGCCAGACCGCTGACTGGTTGTCGTCCCAGGCCCAGCGCCTAGCGCACCAGCAAACCGGCATGACGGCCGCAGGGATGCCCATTGATGGCGCTAATCAGTGGGCCGCAGGTATCGCAAACCGCGCCGTTTCTGCGGGTGCCGAGACGCCAGCGGCCGCAGCTCGCTTGCAACGGCTGCTTGACCAGCCCCTGGTCATTGAACTGCGCCTGGATTCCGCCATGATCCAGGCCGAGGTCGAGAAACGTACTGATATTCAAATGAGGCGCGGCCGATGAGTTGGGCAGAAACCCTGCTGGACGCATCCTTTAAAGGTGTGCCGCTCCATGTCCTAGACGAAAGCCTTCAATGGCAACGAGCGCTGTCCGAACATGGCACGCCCTTTAAGGACGGCGACAGTGTGGTCGACCTGGGTCGCGGCGCTCGTCGCTTCCCCATGCAGCTCATCATCTACGGCGTTAACTACGAAATCGAGCTACAGAATCTGTTGAGGGTGCTCGATCAGCGAGGCCCTGGTGAACTGGTTCATCCCATCTATGGCAGCCTGAGCGTCGTCTCGCAAAACGTCGAGGTGAAACATGTTGCTGACAGCCCCGACGCAGCCCAAGTCAGTCTTTTGTTTGTTGAGGACACTCCTGACCTGCCGTTTTTCGCCCGTCAGTTTGAGTTCGTTGATATCGGGGTGTCAGACCAGGAAGACGCGTACCGCTGGCAGGATGGGATTTTTGACCTGTTCGGCCGCATCGACTCCCTGGTCGGCGAGATTCAATCGTGGATCAGTGGTGGCTGGGTTGGATTGATCGAAAAGGCCTTGGGCTTGCCGGGTATTTTCCTGCGCGTGCAGCAGCTGCGTTCCCAGATCCTCGGCGTAGTGTCCGGCGTCACCTCCATGGCGAAGAATCCGTCGGCCGCATTCGACCCCCTGGTCGACCTGTTCCGTACTCCGACGCAGATCCGCAGTTCAATCCAGGACAACACACCCAGCAACTCGGCGGCGCTGCTGTCTCGTACTGGTGTTCCGGCAACCATGCCGGGCGGTGATAGCTTGGCCATCGAACCGGCGCGGGCGGCCAACGCCTTTTTGATCAGCGCCCGTCAAGGTGTTGCGCCGGACGCGAGCCTGTTGCCTGGCCGTATGCCTGATGATCCCGTCGAGGCCAGCGGGTTTGCCCTGGTCGT
Organism: Pseudomonas sp. FG86; assembly: GCF_057808775.1. NCBI lineage: Bacteria > Pseudomonadati > Pseudomonadota > Gammaproteobacteria > Pseudomonadales > Pseudomonadaceae > Pseudomonas > Pseudomonas sp. FG86. Next base: position 44,931 of record NZ_JBMDIS010000007.1, read on the forward strand.
CCTGGTCATCACCGAACTGGCCGCAGCTCACGCCCAGGCGGTTGCCATCGTGATCGAGGACGAAAGTAAAAAGCCCACCTTGAGCCCGGTTGAACTGGAGGGCCTGGTTAACCTAGTGCGCTCGTTGGTGCAAGGCGCAATCCTGTTGCATCGCCGCTTGTTCGACATCGAAACGTCCCGGCCGGTGATCGAGGCCCTGCGAAACACCGCCGCGCTGATCCAGGCCCGTGCTCGCCAGGTCATCCTGTTGAGCCCGCCGATGATTGAGCGGGAGGTTGAATCACCTGTCAGCCTGCGACTGTTGGCTCACCGATGGTACGGTGACCATGAGCGCGCTACCGAGTTGATCCGGCTCAATCCCGACCTGAAAACGCCTCACAACATTCCCGCGGGGAGGGTTCTGCGTGCTTACGCTGAATGATCCTGTACCGTCCATTCGACTAGCCATTGGTGGCCTGGCGCATGACACCTGGGACGGCTGGTCGATTGAATCCGACCTGCTCACTCCGGCTGATGCTTTTGAGCTTGAGCTACACACCAAGAACACTACGCGCCTACCAGACGTGATCAAGGAAGGCGCTCCATGTTCGCTGACCCTGGATGGCGACCGGGTACTCACCGGCCAGATCGATGAGTTTGAACACGATATTTCCCGCCGGGGCATCTCCATGCGCATTAACGGCCGCGACCTGGCGGCGCCCCTGGTGGACTGTTCGTCGCCTTTCGTGTCCATGCGGGAGGCAACCCTGGCGCAGATTCTGGACCAGGTGGTTAAGCCTTTGGGAGCCTACAAGGTCGAGATCCGCGCCGACCAAGCTAAGACCCGTCGACGCGTACAGATTGAACCAGGGCAAACCGCCTGGGAGGCTCTGCTCCAGGTGGCCGAGGCCAACGGCCTCTGGCCCTGGGTGGAGCCGGATGGCCGCCTGATCATCGGCGGGCCTGATTACACGACTCCACCCGTGGGGGCGTTGGTGATGCGTGAGGATGGTGTAGGTAACAACGTAGAGCGCTTAGCCGTGCGCCGCTCTATTGCTAACCGATACAGCCAAATCACCGTCCTGGGCCAGCATGGGCAGTATGCCAATGACGGGCTGGACACCAAGCGTTCCCATCTCAGCTCCCAGGTCCAGGACGAAACGCTGTACCGTCGTGGGATCTTTCGCCCCAAGGTCGTGGTGGATAGTTCCAGCGAAAGCCAGGACATGGCGACAACCCGCGCTCGTAAGCTCTTGGCCGATAGTCGCTTGGAGGGTTTCGAGATTCGCGCTGTAGTCAAAGGCCATCGGGCCGCCAACGGGCAGGTCTGGACCCCAGGCCAGCGTGTTCACGTGCGCAGTGAGCCCCATGGTCTGAATGACATTTACTTTCTGATGTCTCGCACATTGCGCCTGGCCCGTGGCGAAGGGGCTATCACCGAGCTTCGCTTGCGTGAAGACAAAATGTGGGTGCTGGACGGTAATAAGGTGAAGAAACACAAAGGCAAGTCCAATCCGGATGCGGCGTTTATTCAGATGATCAAGGGGCTTTAATGAGTGTCATGGCGCAACTTGTGCGTGACCAAGTGTGGCGGGCGATGAGCAAGGTTCGCCAAGCGTTCCGCGCCACGGCGGTCAGCAACACCCATGGGGCGCTGATTGGCGTCGAGTTGCAGGGCCTGGCGGGTGAGTCCGTTTCGGCTGAGTTGGCACAGCACTATGGCTACAGCTCTGCACCACTGCCTGGTGCAGAGTATGTGGTGATCCCCATAGGAGGTAACAGCAGCCACTGTGTGGTGGTCGCCAGTGAAGACGGCCGCTATCGGATCAACCTGAAGGACGGCGAGGTTTCGCTCTACACCGATGAGGGCGATTACGTGCATATGAAGCGCGGTCGGGTCATCGAGGTCGTGACTGATGAGCTGCTGTTCAAGGTCAAGAACAAGGTACGGTTTGAGACGCCAGTGGTTGAGATGTCGGGTGATCTGCATTTGGAAGGTAGTATCAAGGCAGATGGCGAGATCGAGGATCATACGCGGTCGATGCAAGCAGACCGTGCCATCTATAACCAGCACGACCATGGTGGTGGCCCCAAGCCATCGCAAAGCCAGTGAGTTTCTGGTATTCCTCTTGCCTGATCAGGAGGAAGCACCAATGGATATAGCTAAATGTACGCTTGATGGTATTGAGTATTATGCGTCGAAATTCGCCAAACTTCCGCCAACTGAGCTTGCCTTAAAGAGGCGCAACCTAGTCTGCACCAAGTGTGGGACAAGAGCCTTGTTTGTAAAAGAGGCCAAAAGTGGTCAAGGCCCACATTTTCGGGCGCGTCCTCACTTGAATTGTTCTTTGGCCGCACCGGAATCTGAGCGAGGCGAAGGCGGCGGTGATGATAAGGACATGTTGCATAATCCGGGGGACCACATCGTTCTTGATTTGAAGTACGGTCAAGGTGAGCAAATCAATGGAGATCCCGGCGCTGGCGGAAAGGGCGGCTCCAGTGGTGGTCGGTATAACGGAACAGGTGGCCGCAAAAAGTCTGTATCGCATAGGCGACTTCGCCCAATCCTCAAAAACTTGGTTTACTCCGAGGCGTTTTCCCAATCTGACCAGACGGTGGAGCTACCTGACGTTGGAACTTATCGAGTAAAAGATTTGTTCCTGAACTTTACAGACGTAAGTGATGATCACGTAGGCGAGTTTAGGGGCTTTTGGGGGGATATTCTCGATACTAGGCAGGGTTACGGGGGGCCTCAGTGGATCAATACCGGATTCAAAGATGACGTCAGTGTTCTGATTGAGCGAGAGGATTTGAAACCTTTTCTCGCCCACCATAAGGTGACAACCGACCAACTGGACGGCATGCATTTTCTAGTATTTGGGACGCTAAGAAAGTCAGCAAAAAACGGGAAGCTTTGGATTCGCCCCAAAGGCATCGAATTTACGGCCCTCCTCGGTGAGTCTTAAACCCCCCTGAAATACACTCCCCCCGCATGACCCTGCACTATGCATTCCCATGGACGCAGGCATAAACCCAACTACAGGCGACTTGACGGGCCAGCGTATTATTACGCTGGCAAACGCCGTTTATTTACGCCTCATGACTCCCCTCGGAACCTGGTGGAAAGATCCCACCCTGGGCTCCCGCCTGCACGAACTTCGTCGCGAAAAAGACCGCCCCCGTGTGGGGCGCCTTGCCAAGCAATACGCTGAGGACGCCCTCAAGCCACTGCTGAAGGATCTTCGCGCCAAGACCATCACCGTCACAGCCACCCAGCCCCATAACGGTTGGCTCACGCTACAAATCGACATCATCGACGCCACCGGCAATCCGCAGGTGTTTCGCCAACCTGTAAGGGTGATTTGACATGGCCTTTTCCGCGCCAAACCTTGAGACCATTCTGGCAGGCATCCTGCGGGACATTAAAGCGCTCAACGATGAAGCCGACATTGGCACCGACAGTGACCACTACATTCGGTCGGCTGCCATTGCTGCCGCAATCGAAGGCATCTATCAGAAGCTGGCCTGGCTTTACCGCCAGATCTTCCCGGACACCGCAGACGTAGAGGAACTGGTGCACGCTGCCGGCATTCGTGGCGTTCAGCGCAAAGCCCCTGTTGCGGCAACTGGCGTGGTCGCTCTGAAAGGCACTGCGTCGGTTGAACTGCTGCAAGGCTCTACCCTCACTCATCGCGTGACTGGCGAGCAGTTCGACAGCCTGGTTAGCGCGACACTTGGCATCGACGGCACGACTACAGTCCTGGTCAAGGCTCACACCGTTGGTTCATCGCTCAATAGACTGACAGGTGACTTGGTCCTCACCAGTCCACCGCTCGGCATGGACGCTAACGCTAGCTTTGTCGGTGCAACCACCGGGGGGGAGGATCAGGAGAGCCCAGAATCGTTACTCGCCCGATTGCTCGATGTTATCCAGTCACCACCAGCAGGAGGCAATCTGGCCGACTTCAAGCGTTGGGCCAAAGAGGTCGACGGCGTGGCAGACGTGTTGGTGATTCCCAAGCGCCGCAGTGGCAATTCAATCGACTTGGTTCTCACTGGCAGCACTGGAAGCCCGTCAGCCGAGGTTATAGCGCGGTGCTTGGACCACGTTACAAGCGTGTGCTCAGTCTTCGCTGATGTGTGGGCATATCCCCCAGCGGAGCGACGAGTGAATTCGTCGGCCCTGGTTGAGCTTGCAGCGGGATACACGCTGGCAGGTGTTCAGGCCTCCGCCCAAGCCGGTTACAACGCACTGCTGGGGGCCTTGAAGCCCAGTGAAACGCTCAAGCGCTCCCACATAGAGACGATGATCGGCAACTTGGCGGGTGTGGTTGATCGTGCTCTTACTGCACCGGCAGGTAACGTATTGGCATCAGATGATCCAAGTCTGATCGGTTGGATTCGCCCCGGAACGATCATTTTGGGCCTGTTGAAATGACCCTGCTTGCCGATCAGTTGCGGATGCTCTTGCCTCCTGTCTCCTATGACGGTAATGCGACGTTACTGTCTGCCACCATTGAGGCCGAGGCCAACGCACTGACCCAGTCTGACACTCAGGCAGAAGCGGTTTACAGCGCGATATTTGCCGACTCCGGTATGGGCCTCGCCGACTGGGAGCGGGTGTTGGCACTACCCGATCCATGCCTTATAGGCGTGCCGCAATCCATCCGACAGCGCGTTCAGGCGGTTGTTAGCAAACTGCAAACACGTGGCGGCCAGAGCAGCCCCTTTTACATCGCCCTAGCGAAGGCCCTCGGCTACGACATAACCATCACGACTTTTCACCATGCCCGTGCGGGCATCGCACGTGCGGGCGACCGCGTTTACGGCGGCGACTGGGATTTCACCTGGCGCGTGAACGCCCCCGCTGTAACTGTCACCTACGCACTGGCTGGGCTAACCGCCGCAGGCGATCCAGTGGCGTCCTGGGGCAATAAATTACTTGAATGCCGACTTAGCCAGTTGAAACCGGCCGAGTCCATTTTGCTATTCGGCTACGGAGATAACTGATGCAAAAAATTAGCAGTAGCACCGGGACTGCAAACGGTGCAGGCGAATTCACCCAAGGCCAGCCTGGCTCCGGCATTGATGCAACCATGATTACTGTGGCTTGGTTGAATGCCATACAGCGGGAGCTGGTTAACCTGGTGCAAGGTTCTGGGCAGGATCTGAAGCCGGAAGATGATAAGCAGGTTTTGAAGGCTGTTAAGGCGTTGCAGGAGCTTGCGAGCGCCTGGGACAAGATCACTGATAAACCGACCTCCCGCGACGGTTACAAGCTTTCTGATGTCTTTACGAAAAAAGAAACAGGCGTCGCCATTCAAGAAGCCGTTTCAGGTCTGATGCCTAAAGCTGGCGGCGCCGTCTCTCCAAAGTTCATGGGGTTGTCTTTTAACTCCGAAGTGGCGGGTTACAGCGAGCTTGGCGGTTATATTGGATGGGGGTCGTCAGGTACTGGGACGGTGCAATTTATTTGCAATAAGGGAGGCGGCAGCACAGGTGGTTTCGTGTGGGGAACGGTTGCGGCTGACAATAAAGCCATCGGTCCGCTGATGTCTTATAGCGCTGATGGCGGCCTAATTGTCCCGAAGTCGTTGTCTGTGCCTGCTATTGCAGGCAACACGACTGTTTGGGATCAGCCCGCTGGATACGCAGGCCCATACATTGCTAACTGCGCTTTTGTTGCCGCCGCCGTGACCCTAAAAATCAATGGCAACAATTGTTTTGAGGCTGGATTTATTGGTGGGGATATTACCGCCCCTTACATGAAAAATGTTAATGGAACAGTTGTTCGCCTTCAGGTGGACCGTCCTAAAGACACGGCGCTATTGGCTCCGAATGGGTGGAGCAAAAACGCGGATACGGGGGAAATAATTCAATGGTTGGAATACAGTCTTGGCGACTTTGGTCAGACTACGTTGATAAATGTCACTTGGCCTTTTCGATTCCCTAATCAATTTTTGAATGCAAGAGTGAGCTTCAAACTGGCGGCTAATGCTCAGTGTGGTACTCAGGGTTCGTATTCACTCGGCACTGTGGATGGTTGCACGTTACGAATCGAGGAATGGGTAGGGGTAGTGCAAACAGGGCTTGTTGTGATGGTCGAGGCCAGGGGATTTTAATACATGAAAATTTTCTATAGCGAAAAAGACAATACATTCTTCAATGAGATATTCCACGGCACTCGGACTATTCAGGTTCCTGACCCCGAATGGGAGCGACCAACCATTGCGACTCCAGATCCAACATGGGATCGCCCTCATATTCAGATTAAAAATCCGGATTGGAGTGAGGGGGATACGGTGACGCCTGAAACCATTTGGGTTCCTGACATTGATGCAGTACCCCCGATGATTGAGGTGCCGGATGACAGCGTTTCTCCCCCGCTGGTTGTTGTGCCCAACCCTAAGTGTTTGCTCCCGCCAGAGTCCGAACTGGTGGACGTTTCCCAGGAAGAACATGACGAAATCTACCGAGTGCTTTCGCTGGGTGGATCGATCCTTGTGCCTGGCAAAGATGGGCGTCCGAGTACCGCGCCAGCGCCGCCACCTACGGTGGAGGATCTGAAAAACCGCGAGCGGGCCATCCGCGACCGGGTGTTGCTGCTGACCGATCCGCTGATCGCCCGTCACCGTGACGAGCTGGAAGCCGAGCGCCCTACAACCCTTACTGCCGAGCAGTACAAACAGTTGCAGGGCTACCGGCAGGACTTGCGCGATTGGCCTGGGTCTACATACTTCCCTTCACAAGAGAAGCGCCCAGTACCTCCTACGTGGCTTGCCTCACTAATAGGGTTATGAGGCCCGTAAGGTCTCGTCTACCGGTGCCAAACATCTTGCTCCCCTAGATAAGGAGTGCGCCCTTTAGGCAGTGCCAAATGTGGCGCTTCGAGGTGCCAAATCCGACGCGCGCTTACACGAAGCGAGCCGCCCTTGATCTTGCTTTAGATCTTGATCTTGATCTCAGGCGCCCCGTTAAACCACGCTGGCCGCAATTCGATAGTGATTTGGGGGGTAAACCGGCAGGGATGCCGGTTTAGCCGCCCCGCGCCATGGATGGCGCGTGGCGGCGGCCCCCCAAATCACTGTCGGATTGCGGGCACACCGAGCCTGGGCGAGGTGCCGAGTGGTGGGGCAAGAGCCCTTTGCTTACTTTGGGGCTTTTCCAAAGTGAGCCGCCGTAAGGGCGGAACCCTAAGTGGCCGTTACCGCAGCAACGGATATGTACCCGGTCCAAACCAAAAAAATAGTCGGCCCAGAGGCCGCCATCGGGGGCAAGTCGAATCGTCGCACCGCCCCTCCCACATTTGACTGTGTTCGACTCAAGTTCTGATGGCTGCCTCGACCCGCGCGATGTAGCTGTCAAACCGCGCCACCAGGTCCACCTGCTCCGGAAAGCGCAGCCACTGGATCTGCAAGCCGTCCATCATGGCCAGGATTTCTTCCACCAGCCCGGCGATGTCCACATCGCTGCGCACCTCCCCCGCTGCGACCAGGTCGGCAAACTGCCCCTGCATACGTTGCTGAATCGCCGCATAGCGCGCCTGGAACCAGGCCCAGGCCGGTTGGGTGTCGAGCAGGCTTTCGGCATTCAAGATGGTAAACGCGCGCACCACGCCCGGCGCGGTGGCGTTCGAACGGTTGATCGCGCGCAGGCTTCCGAGCAACCCGGTCAGCGACTTCTCCGCGCGCACTTCATCGGCAATCCGTTGATTGACCTCGTCGCGACGTTGCAACACGCCCATCAATAATGAAATTTTGCTGGGGAAGTGATGCAGCACACCGGCCACGGAAATACCGACGATGGCCGCCACCTTGGCCACCGAAGCGCCGCTGTAACCCTCCAGGGAAAACACCTGCAAGGCCGCGTCCAGCAGCTCTTCGCGGCGTTTTTCACCTTTGGGCGCGCGGCGGGTCTTGGGGGCAGGCTCGGTCATGGGGAGGTCCTTGTGGGCAGGCTTGCACCGTATCCAAATTGCCCCTGGGCCGCAAATAAAGCTCAGGCGCTTTCCCGTTCGATCAGGCGGCAGTCCAACCGGTTCAAACGCTGTACCTCATCCTCCAAGGCTTCCGACCGCCCGGGGCAAGCCCTGATGCCTGTCAGTAAAGGAAGAACACAGTAACTGTGGCGAGCGGGCTTGCCCCGCGTTGGGTCGCGAAGCGGCCCCAATAAGAGCGCTGCAGTGTGTCAGGCAGCTCCGGGACGGTGTCTTGGGGCTGCTTCGCAGCCCAACGCGGGGCAAGCCCGCTCGCCACAACAAGCCATCAATCCATACAGGGGCGCGGGTATTAGAAGTCGACGGTGGCAGACAGCAGGTAGGTGCGTGGGGTCGACAGGGTCAGCCCCGGCTCGCTGTCATCCGACGCACCCGCCGAGCTCCAATAGCGCTTATCGGCGACGTTCTCGACATTGGCCCGCAGGGTGATGTGCTTGTCATCCACCTTGAAGGCATAGCGTGCGCCGACGTCGATGCGGTTCCAGGCGTCGATTTCCTTGACGTTGGACGGGTCCAGGTACTGCGAGCTGGAGTAGATGCCGCGGCTGGTCAGGGTCAAGCCTTCGAGGGTCGGTACGTCCCACTCGGCGCCGAGGTTGACGTTGTACTTGGGCGTGGCCGGCGCGCGGTTGCCGTCGTAGGTACCGTTGGTGGTGTGCGTCAGTTCGCTATCGATGTACATCACCCCACCGAGCAGGCGGACGCCCTTGAGCGGTTCACCGAACACGCTGACTTCCGCCCCTTGGTTCTGGCGCTTGCCGTTGGGGCCGAATAACCGCGAGGTGGCGTTGGTTTCATAGGCCGGTTGCTTGATGCGGAACACGGCGGCGGTCACGGCGAAGGCTCCGGCGTCGTATTTGGCGCCGACTTCGACCTGGCGGCTGATAAACGGCGGGAAGATCTCGTCTTCATTCCTCGACGTGGACGGCGCGATCTTGCCCTGGCTCAAGCCCTCCATGTAGTTGGCGTACAGCGACAGTTTGTCGGTGGCTTTGAACAGCAAGCCGCCGGATGGCGAGATCTTTTCTTCGTCGTAGCCGGTGCGGCCTTTGACCCCATTGTTCCAGTCATCCACCTTGACCCGCTGCCAGCGCGCGCCAAGGGTCAACAGCAGGCGATCATCGAAGAAGCCGAGGGTGTCGGACAAGGCCACGCCACTGAACTTGTTCTCGGTGTAGACCTTCGCATCCTGGCGCGTGGCCACGGACGGCGTCGCAGTTTGCACGGGGTTGTAGAGATTGCTCGACGCGTTCGCATAACGCGCGCCGCCGTTGGTGAAGTCCATATAGAAGTAGCTGGCGGCCAGGTTGACCTCATGGCTCACCGGCCCGGTGTGAAACCAGTTGCGCACACCCGCGTTGTAGGTGCGCACATTTTCATCACGGGTGAAATCACGGGGCTGCACCGTGAAATCGCCGGCCGCATTGGTCACTGACACTGCATGGCGCAGGAAGTCGTGGTTGCTTTTACGCGCGCCCACACCGCCGTAGAGCATCACCGAATCGCTGAGGTCATATTCGGCATTCACGGTACCGAAGGTGTCGTTGGTGCTGGCCTTGCTCCAGGATTGCGCGTAGTTGTGGCGCACATCGTTGGCGCTCGGCACTGGCGCGGCGGCGGCCACTTGCACACGTTCCTGTGGCGCATCGGTATCGCGTTCGGTGTGGCCGATATCGGTGGAAAGGCGCAGGCGTTCGCCACGGAAATCCAGGCCCAGCACCGCCATTTCGCGGTCGACGCTCTGGTGGTCCCAGGTGGTATCGCCAGATTGCTTCACGCCATTGAAACGCAGGCCGAACTTGTTGTCCTCGCCAAAGCGCCGCCCCACATCCACCGCCCCGCCCGCCTGGCTGTCGGAGGCCCAGGTGCCGGTAAACGAGGTGATGTCCTTGTCGGTGGCGCGCTTGGGCACCACGTTGATGCCGCCGCCCACGCTGCCGCGCGGCGAGATGCCGTTGATCAACTGGGTGGGGCCTTTGAAGATATCGACGCGGTCGGCCATTTCCATGTCGATGGTGTAAGTGGGCAGCACGCCGTACAGGCCGTTGTAGGCCACATCACTGTTGAACAGGCTGAAGCCGCGAATGGTGAACTGTTCATACCGCCCGCCGGCCGGGTTAGTGGCGCGTACCGAGGGGTCGCTGGCGATCAGGTCGCCGAGGGTGCGCGCCTGCTGGTTCTTGACCGTGTCCTGGGTGTAGGTGGTCATGCTGAACGGCGTTTCCATGAAGTCCCGCGTGCCCAGCAAGCCCTGCGAGCCACGGCGCGCCACCTGGCCGCCGGCGTAGGTATCGCCGTCATACAGGCCCGTGGTGCCCAGGATGGACGTCGGCGCCAGCTCCAGGCTGCTGCCATCCGGTACCGGCACCAGCATGTAGGCCTGCTCGCCCATCGATTGCAGTTGCAGGCCCGAGCCTTGCAGCAAACGCGCAAAGCCCTCCTCCACGCCGTACTCACCGGACAACCCAGCGCTGCTGCGCCCGCTGACCAGCGCCGGGTCCACCGACAGGTTGACGCCTGACAACCCGGCAAAACGGGTCAGCGCGGCACTCAGGCTCCCGGCGGGCACCTGGTAGCTGCGGCGGGCGGCGGTGTCTTCGGCATAGCTGAGCGGGACAAACAGCGGGCTGGCGCTGAGGCTCAGCACCAGGCTCAGTTTGAGCAACGGGCGCAAGCGCAAGGGGAGGACTGCGGGCATTGGAAGAAGCTCTCGATTTTGTTCACTTACCTGGAATGACCGGTGAAGTGAAAAAAAGGGACAGGCTTCGACGAAAATCATTCACAAAAAAAGTTCGAGTACTCCTTACGCCGCCTTCATGGCGTGTTTACCCACGCTGAGCGGAGGTGTCGGCCGAATAGATGACGGTTTGCGCACAGTTCGGCGCGACGGTCGGCCGGGTGAAGTAGGTGTCGCCTTCGTCGGTCAGGATCTCGTAGTCGACTTTGCGCGTGGCGCTCGCGTGCTTGATGATTTTCAGCACGCGCTGGAATTTCACGCTTTGCGTACCGTTCAGGTCAGGCCCGGTCAGCACATTGACGCTTTGAAACCAGCCGGCCTGTTGCTTGTTGCCCACCAGCACGCTGGTCATCGCCTCGAACCGCTCCAGCCGGGTGAAGCCCCACAGCGTCTGCTCTTCGACGCTTGCGCCTGGGGTGGCCGCGCCGGTAAACACGAAGAGATTGATCGCCGGGCTGTCTTCGCAAAAGAAATCATACGGGACCAGGCCGTCGACCATTTTCCTGCCGGGCACAAAGCCCTTTTTATGCACCTGAAACATTGCCATCTCCGCTCGATCACTGGCGACCAGTCTAATGAGCGGCGACGTACAGGGCGGTCAAGCCAATGTAATGTCGTGTAAAGATCGCGCGCTGTGCAGGTTGACCTCCACGGTCAGCCCTCCCCCCATCTCATTGCGCGCCTCGATAGTGCCGCCGTGCATCTGCACTGCCCGCGCGGCGATGGCCAGGCCCAGGCCAAAGCCGACAGTGGCATCGCCCACGCCGCGCTCGAACGGCTGGAAGATGCTGTGCAGCCGGTCATGCTGCACCCCCGGGCCTTGGTCGCTGATGCGCACGCTCAAGCGATTCGCCTCGGCATTGACGTGCGCCGAGACCCGCACGGTAGTACCCGGCCGGGTATAGCGCACAGCGTTGCGGATCACATTCTCAAAGCAGCGGTACAGCAACTCGCCGCTGACACAGGCGATAAACGGCGGGCAAGCCTGCAGATGAACGCGGCAGCCCTTGATACCGGCTTCGAACTGCGCATCTTCGACAATCATCGCCAGCAATTCGACGATATCCACCGGCTCGCGCTCGATGCTTTCTGGCCGGCCTTGCAGGCGAGCCAGGGTCAGCAACGCTTCGATCAGGGTGTCCATGCGTTCGGATTCGCGCTCGATGCGTTCGAGCATTTCCAGGCGCGCGGCGTCCTGGCGCAACAGGCCGATGGCCGCTTGCATGCGCGTCAGCGGCGAGCGCAGCTCATGGGAGATGTCGTGCAGCAGGTGCTGCTGGGCTTGCACCAATACCTTCAACTGGTTGGCCATGCGGTCGCAGTCTTCGGCCAGGTCGACGATTTCATCGCGGCGCTTGCCCATGGACGGCTTGACCCGGGTTTCGAAACGCCCCTGGGCCACATCGCTCATTGCCCGACGCAAGTGCGCCAAGGGCCAGGCCAGGTAGTACGCCATGTAACCGCTGAACAGCGCACTCATCAGCGTACCGATGATCAGCGGGATCTGGGGCCACGGCCTGCCTGCGTCATTACCCGGCGCATGGGTCGACCGCAGAGACAGCGCCAGGCCCTCCCGACTGGTGACCGCTTGCTCATAGGCCGGCTGTGCAACGGGAGCGCCAACCAGCAACTGGCCGGTGCTGTCATAGACCCCGATGGCCTCATCCGGCGGCCGCTCCCATACCGTCAGAAGCTGGCCGGCGGCTTGGACACCAAACTGTTGCAGCAGCCTCTTTTCGCTGGCGAGGATCGCCTCCACATGCGGGTCGCCCGGGCGGAAGCGACCCACCTCAAGCACACCGACGCCCACCAGGAACGTCAAGGTGGTCGCCAGCCAGAAAGCCAGGAACAGCTTCCAGAACAGCAGGCCGGGCTTGCTCATTCGGCAATCAACAGGTAGCCAAGCCCGCGCACGCTCTGGATCCAGGCCTTGGCATCCGGGCGCGGCCCCAGCTTTTGCCGGATGCTGCTGATGTGCACGTCAATGCGCCGATCGTAGCGGGTCAGCGGGCAGCCCAGGGCATTGAGCGACAGGTCTTTTTTGCTTACCACCTGGCCGGCGCTGCGGGCCAGCTCTTCGAGCAGGCTGAACTCGGTGCTGGTCACACCCAGCTCGGCGCCTTTCCACAGGGCCTCACGCTTGCCTGGCCACAACACCAGCGAGCCGGTCTTGATCACCTCGGTGGTCGGCTGGCCTGCCGCCTGCACCCTGCGCATGATGGCGCGCAGGCGTGCCACCAGCTCGCCTGGGGAACTGGGCTTGGGCACATAATCGTCGGCGCCCAGCTCCAGGCCGGTGATGCGATCGATATTGTCGCCACGGGCGGTCAGCAGCACCACGGGCACCTGGCTGACCGTGCGGATACGCCGCAGCACCTCGATGCCCGAGCGCTGGGGCAGCATGACATCCAGCACCACAATGCTGTAGCGGCCCGACAGCGCTTCGGCCTCGCCCTCCTCGCCCGTGTGCACGGCCGTGGCTTCGAAGCCTTCACACGCCAGGTACTGGCTCAGCATTCCAGTCAATTCCTGGTCGTCGTCGACTAACAGTACGGAGATCATTGCCGGCTCGTCTGTGGGGTGGGTGCGCATTATCAGCCTTGCAGCAGCGATTCGGGCCAACCTTTACCTAACTTGACATTCGGTTAACCGCACCAAACGCCCCGCGCTCGTATGCTCGCCCTTCACCGGTCGGCGAGTGATCCAAGCGCGCCGGCGCTGCTTGTCGATGTGTTCTGGAAAAGATCTTGATGAATTTTTCGCGCCTGCTCTGCTCGGTTGCGCTGCTGCTCAATGCCTCACTGGCACTCGCCCAAGGCTTCAAAATCTCGGATATTCGAATCAATGGCCTGCAACGGGTCTCGGCGGGCAGCGTGTTCGGCGCACTGCCGCTGAATGTCGGCGACGAAGCGGATGACCGGCGCCTGGTGGACTCCACGCGTGCGTTGTTCAAGACCGGGTTCTTCCAGGACATCCAGTTGAGCCGCGAAGGCGACGTGCTGATTATCAATGTAGTCGAGCGTCCTTCGGTTGCCAGTATCGAATTCGAAGGCAACAAGGCGATCTCCACCGAGGACTTGATGAAGGGCATGAAGCAGAGCGGGCTTGCCGAAGGTGAGATATTCCAGCGTGCCACCCTGGAGGGTGTGCGCAATGAGTTGCAGCGTCAGTACGTTGCCCAGGGCCGCTATTCGGCGTCGGTCGACACCGAGGTCATCGCCCAGCCGCGCAACCGGGTCGGCGTGAAGATCAAGATCGATGAAGGTGAAGTGGCGTCGATCCAGCACATCAACGTGGTGGGCAATACGGTATTCCCCGACGACGCCTTGACCGACACCTTCACGCTCAAGACCAGCAACTGGCTGTCATTTTTCAAGAACGACGATAAATACGCGCGGGAGAAGCTCTCCGGCGACCTCGAACGGCTGCGCTCCTACTACCTGGACCGTGGCTACATCAACATGGACATCAGCTCGACCCAGGTTTCCATGACCCCGGACAAAAAGCACGTCTACATCACCGTGAACATCCAGGAAGGCCAGAAATACACGGTGCGCGACGTCAAGTTGAGCGGCGAGCTGAAAGTCCCGCAAGACCAGCTCCAATCATTGCTGCTGGTGCAAAAGGGCCAGGTGTTCTCGCGCAAATTGATGACCACCACCTCGGAGTTGATTACCCGCCGCCTGGGCAACGAAGGCTATACGTTCGCCAACGTCAACGGTACGCCCCAGGTCCATGACGCCGATCATACGGTCGACATCCTCTTCAGCGTCGACCCCGGCAAGCGGGCTTACGTCAATCGCATCAACTTCCGGGGCAATACCAAGACCGACGACCAGGTGTTGCGCCGCGAAATGCGCCAGATGGAGGGTGGCTGGGCGTCGACCTACCTGATCGACCAATCCAAGGTCCGCCTGGAGCGCCTGGGGTTCTTCAAGGAGGTGAATGTCGAGACGCCGGCAGTCGCCGGGGTGGATGACCAGCTGGATGTGAACTACGCCGTGGAAGAACAAGCCTCCGGCTCGATCACTGCCAGCGTCGGCTTCGCCCAGAGTTCGGGGCTGATCCTCGGCGGCTCGATTACCCAGAACAACTTTCTCGGCACGGGTAATTACGCCAGCCTGGGGCTGACCCGTTCGTCCTACCAGAGCAAGTACAACATCGGTTTCACCGACCCTTACTTCACGGCCGACGGGGTGAGCCTGGGTTACAACGCGTTCTACAACAAGACCGACTACAACAAATACTACGATGATGGGGTGTCTTATTACGCCATCAACAGTTTTGGCCTGGGCGCCACCCTCGGCTATCCGATCAATGAGACCTCACGCCTGAGTTTCGGCCTGACCGCTCAACACGACAGCATCGAGCCAGGCACTTACAGCGCCGACGAGATCTACGATTTCATCGAGCGCGAAGGCAAGCAGTTCACCAACTTCAAGGCCAACCTGGGCTGGTCGGAGTCGACCTTGAACAAGGGCGTATTGGCCACGCGCGGGCACTCGCAAAACCTCAACCTGACCGTGACGGTGCCCGGCAGTGACCTGAGCTTCTACAAAGTCGACTACACGGGGCAAACCTTCCTGCCCGTCAGCAACACCACGGCCCTGCGCTTGCATACCAAGCTCGGTTACGGCAACGGTTATGGCGCCACGGACGGGCTGCCCTTCTATGAAAGCTATACCGCGGGCGGCGAAGGCACGGTGCGCGGTTTTAAAAGTGGCACCCTCGGCCCGCGCAGCACCCCGGCGACCGGCACCTATGCCAGCGCCGGTCAGGCGTACTATTCAGACCGCGATACCGATGCGTTGGGCGGCAATATCCTGATTACCGGGGGCGCGGAGTACTTGTTCCCGGTGCCGTTCATCAAGGACAACAAATCCGTGCGCACCTCGCTGTTCTGGGACATGGGCTCGGTGTATTCGGACAAATGCTACCTGAGCACCACCCAAGGCTGCGGCAGTGTGGACCTGAGCCAGATGGCCAGCTCAGTGGGGGTGGGCGTGACGTGGTACAGCCCGCTGGGGCCCTTGAGTGTCAACCTGGCGTATCCGATCCGCACGCCGGAGAACGCGGACAAGCAGATCTTCCAGTTTTCCATGGGCCAGACGTTCTGACGCTTCCAGCATTCCGGCGCCGCCGCGTGCGCAAGGCTCGACGATCCCGCTACGGCAAAGAGATGCCACCGTAGCGTCGGGATCGTCGCTCCTTCAGCGCAGGAACTTCAGCGCGCCCGCCAGGGCCAGTGCGGCCAGGCAGGTCCAGCCCGAGAACAACCCGCGCCACACACGCCTGCGTGGCACAAACCCCACGCCCCTGACAAAGGCCACGCTCATCGCGGTGAACAACGCCGTTGCCAGCCCATGATCAGCGCGGCCATCTGGCGCGGTCATCATCGGCGGATAGAGCGTACACGCCAGCATCATCGCGATGGCAAGCAGCAAGCTCAGCAGGTGTAGCTGTGAGGGCGCCGGTGCGTCGGCGGCACGCGGCGTCATGGCCGCGTCTCGTCACGATCGTTCAGGGCGCGGCCGGCTTCGTTCTCGCCCCACATCGCATTTAATATGGCCAGCAGCAGTGCAAAGCCGACTCCCAGCATCCAGGCGAAATACCACATAGTCGTTGCTCCTCCGATGACGCTAGTAGGCTGAATGTTCGTTGGCTTTGATCTGCGCCACGGTGACCTTGCCGCGCATGACGCGATAAGCCCATGAGGTGTAGATCACGATCAGCGGCATGAAAATCAGCGTGGCCCAGAACATAATCGCCAGGCTCAGATGACTGGCAACGCTGTCCCACACGGTCAGGCTGGCCGCCGGTACCGATGACGACGGCATGACGAAGGGAAACATCGAGACACCGGCCGTGCTGATCACGCCGATCACCGCGAGCGACGACGCGACGAACGCGGCCAGGGTCCGCCGCATCATCAGCAACAACGCGGCAGCGGCTGCGCCGCCCAAGCCCAGCACGGGCAGCAGCCACAGCCAAGGGTAATGGCCGTAATTGGCCATCCAGGCACCGGCTTCGCGCACCACCGTCTTGTTGAGAATGTCCGGCAGCCCGGCGGTATCCACCACCGAGGTAATGCGATAGCCGTCGATCCATTGCAACCAGATGCCGGCGATCACAAATGTGCAGAGCAGCACCAACGCCGCGCCCACCCCGCCTTTGATCGCCCGGGCCTGGATCGCCCCTTCAGTGCGGTGCGCCAGGTACGTACCGCCTTGCAGCGTGATCATTGCACTGCTCACCACCCCGGTCAGCAGCGCGAAGGGGTTCAGCAGTTGCCAGAAACTCCCGGTGTACGTCGATACGAGCAGGTTGCTGAAGTGGAACGGTACACCTTGCAACAGGTTGCCGAACGCGATGCCGAACACCAGCGGCGGCACGGCCCCGCCGACAAACAGCCCCCAGTCCCAGGTGCTGCGCCATCTGGCGTTGTGGATCTTGCTGCGATAATCGAACCCCACAGGGCGGAAGAACAGCGCCCACAGGACCAGGATCATCGCCCAGTAAAACCCGCTGAACGCAGTGGCATACACCACCGGCCACGCCGCGAACAACGCGCCGCCCGCCGTGATGAACCACACCTGGTTGCCGTCCCAGTGCGGCCCCACCGTGTTGATCGCGACGCGGCGCTCCAGGTCCGTGCGGCCTACAAAGGGCAGCAGGGTGCCGACCCCCATATCGTGGCCGTCCATGATGGCGAAGCCGATCAGCAGTACGCCGACCAGTGCCCACCAGATAATTTTCAGGGTGACGTAATCAAGCATGGTGGAGTTCCTTCAGGTTGGCATCGTGGGCATAACGGCCGGTTCCGAGGCTGCCGGGCCCTTGGCGGGCGAACTTGACCATCAGGAACATTTCAACCACCAGCAGAACGGTGTAGAAAGCGACGAATCCTGCCAGCGAGCCATAGAGGTTGTTGATGCTGAGCGTGGAGACGCTCATGTGGGTGGGCAGCACGCCGTAGATGGTCCAGGGTTGACGACCGTATTCAGCGACGAACCAGCCCAGCTCGCAGGCGAGCCAGGGCGCGGGGAGCATGCAGAGCGCCCAACGCAGCAGCCAGCGGCGGCGTGTGCAGGCCGACTTCAAGGTGCTCCAGAAGGCTAGCCCGAACAGCAGGAGCATGGCGAAACCCAGCGCGACCATGGCCCGGAACGCCCAGAACATCGGGGTTACGCGCGGTACGGTATCGTTCACCGCCTTGTCGATAATGGCCGGGGTGGCCTGGTTGACATCCGCGACGTACTTTTTAAGCAGCAGGCCAAAGCCGAGGTCGGCCTTGTACGCTTCGAAGGTCTCGAACGCCGCCTTATCGGTGCGATCGGCGCGCAGGGCTTCCAGCGCATTGACCGCGGTAATGCCACGCAGGATGCGCGCGCGGTTTTTCTCTTTGATGTCATGAATGCCGGGAATCTGTTTGCTCACCGAGCGCGTGCCGATCAAGCCCATCACCCACGGCACGTCGACTTCCCAGTTGTTCCGGGATTCGGCTTCATTGATGCTGGCCAGCAAGGTCAGCCCCGCCGGCGCCGGCTTGGTTTCCCACATGGCCTCCATGGCCGCGAGCTTGGTTTGCTGCGCCTCGCCCACCGTGTAACCCGACTCATCCCCCAGCACGATGACGCTCAGCACCGAGGCCAGGCCGAAGGCAGCCGCCACCCGAAAACTGCGCTTGGCGAACTCGATGTCACGCCCCTTGAGCAAGTACCAACTGGAGATCGACAACACAAACATCGAGCCGGTGACATAACCGGCAGATACCGTGTGGACAAACTTGGCCTGGGCCACCGGGTTGAACACCACCGCCCAGAAATCCACCATCTCCATGCGCATGGTGATGTAGCTGAACTCCGAGCCCACCGGGTTCTGCATCCAGCCATTGGCGATCAATATCCACAACGCCGACAGGTTGGTACCGATGGCCATCAGCAGCGTGACCAGCAAGTGATGCTCTTTCTTCAGGCGATCCCAGCCAAAAAAGAACAGCCCGATCATGGTCGACTCGAGGAAAAACGCCATCAACCCCTCAATGGCCAGCGGGGCGCCGAAGATGTCGCCCACGTAGTGGGAGTAGTACGCCCAGTTGGTGCCGAACTGAAATTCCAAGGTGATGCCGGTGGTCACCCCCAAGGCGAAGTTGATGCCGAATAACTTGCCCCAAAAGCGCGTCATATCTTTCCAGATGACATTCCCGGTCATCACATAGACGCTCTCCATGATGACCAGCAGCCACACCATGCCCACCGTCAGCGGCACGAAAAGAAAGTGGTATAGCGCAGTCGCCGCGAACTGCAGCCGTGACAAATCCACCAGTTGTTCTGAGATCACTTGCTTGCCCCTTGAGTCGAGGTGGGTACACCGAATCGGTTGCCGACCGTGTTCGGGTCGACAGTGACGTGCGAGTCCCGGACGAACAGCCACCACAGCACGCTCAGCAGCACGAGCTTGATCAGCACCGCGGTGAGCAGATGGCGTAGCAGGCGTTTGTCGGAAATGGTCATGCCAGGCAATTAGCACAGGGCATGCCAAGGCCTGGGTCTGTATTTATATGCTTATAAAACAGACATTTACGATGTGATCGGGTTGAATTCAGCGGAAATTGGCAGACCAGCGCGCTGCCAATCTGCCAGGTTGGCAGCGCGCTGGCAGTCGGAGACTGCCTAGGCCAGGCCCTGTTCTTTCAGGCGTCGGTACAAGGTCCTGTCACTGATGCCCAGGTGCCTGGCCAACTCGCTGCGGGTGCCTTTGAATGTCGCCAGGGCCTGCGCCAGCGTGTTGCTGTCCAACGGGGTCGAAGCCACAGCCTGAGGCGGCAGCGCCACGCATGCCTGGGGTAAATGGACGGCACGGATGACACCGTCGTCAGCGAACAGGCTGGCTCTTTCCAGCGCATTGCGTAACTCACGGATATTGCCAGGCCAGGGGTACTGCTGGAGCCTTGCCAAGGCTTCAGGGTCGAGGGTCAGGCGGCGCTTGCCGGCACCGCCACGCTGCAGAAAGGAATTGGCCAGCAAGCCGATGTCTTCGACCCGGTTACGCAAGGGTGGCAAGTGAATCGGGAAGGCGCTGATGCGATAGTACAGGTCCTGCCTGAACTCGCCTTTTTCCATCATCTTTTCCAGCGGTTTGTGGGTGGCGGCAATCAATCTGAAATTGGCGTGACAGGTCTCGACACTGCCGACCCGGCGATAAGTCGACGATTCGATCAGGCGCAACAGTTTCACCTGCATGGCCAGCGGCACATCGCCAATTTCATCCAGGAATAATGTGCCGCCCTGGGCGGTTTCGACCAAGCCGGGCTTGCGCGTGATGGCGCCGGTAAAGGCGCCTTTTTCATGGCCGAACAGCTCACTCTCGAACAGCGTTTCGGTCAAGCCCGAGCAATCCACCACCACAAACGGCCCGGCGGCCCGCTCGCTGGTTTCATGGACGGCGCGCGCGAACAGCTCTTTACCGGTGCCCGATTCCCCCAGCAGCAGCACCGGCAGCATGGAGGGCGCCA
The DNA here is from genome assembly GCF_057808775.1 of Pseudomonas sp. FG86. NCBI lineage: Bacteria > Pseudomonadati > Pseudomonadota > Gammaproteobacteria > Pseudomonadales > Pseudomonadaceae > Pseudomonas > Pseudomonas sp. FG86. The sequence continues at coordinate 65,157 of NZ_JBMDIS010000007.1, forward strand.
CCCGTTGCAACTCCGACAGGGCGAGGTTGAAAGCCGGTGAACAGCCGACCAACCCTTCGTCGCTGGGGCGCGCCGAGGCGCTGCGTACCAGTGTCAGGCGCTCCACATAGGCGGTAATCACCCCGTGCTCGTCGAGGATCGGGCGCAATTCCACGTCGACATGCTCAGGCCCCCGAGGCGTGTGGTGGATGTGCAAGACACGATCCGGCCCACGCATTTCCTGGGCTTTTTTCATCGGGCAATTCTCACCCGCCTGATCACACGGGACGTCGTAATGGTGGGAGATCTGATAGCACTTATGCCCGATGAACGGCTTGTCGGCGCTGCCGAACTGACGCTGATAGGCCGTGTTGGCCGCCAGGATGTTGTAGTCCGGATCAAGCACGATCATGGGGTTGGGTTCGTGCTCCAAAAACGAAACAAGCGACTGCACTTGATCCGGAGGGGGCACGGCGTTGGTGGGGGTCGGCTGGAAAGTCTTCATCATGGCTCCTGGAATCCATTCTTCTATCCTGTTGTGGCACTGCCACCTCTGTCAACAGGCACTGCCAATGGCAGAAAACCCCATCCGACAGACGCCCGAACACGCCCATACACAAATACAAAGTCCAATAAAATCAATTAGATATCAGACTATTTGGTGAGCGCCATCGCCTGGCAAACTTATTGCACTGTCAGTCCTTAGTCTAAGTGGCTCGGTAAAAAAGCCCCCTCAAGGAGACCGTTCATGCGCGCCAAACTTCACGTCGAAGGCTTCTTCGATCCTGCTACCCATACCGTCAGCTATCTGGTGCTGGATGAAGCCACCCGCCACTGCGCGATCATCGACAGCGTTTTGGATTACGAGCCCAAATCAGGCCACACCGCCACCACCTCTGCCGACCGCCTGATAGCCCGGGTGAACGCGCTGAATGCGCAGGTCGAGTGGATTCTGGAGACCCACGTCCACGCCGACCACCTGACCGCCGCGCCCTACCTGAAGGAAAAGCTCGGTGGAAAAATAGGCATCGGCAGCCAGATTTCGACGGTGCAAAAGGTGTTCGGCACGCTGTTCAATGCCGGCAGCGATATGCCCCGCGACGGCAGCCAGTTCGATCACCTGTTCGCCAACGAGGAAACGTTCCGCATCGGCACGCTGCACTGCTCTACGCTGCATACCCCCGGCCATACGCCGGCCTGCATGACCTACCTGATCAGCAATGGCAGCGAAACGGCGGCGTTTGTCGGCGATACCCTGTTCATGCCCGACTACGGCACCGCCCGCTGTGACTTCCCCGGCGGTAACGCGCGCACGCTGTTCCAGTCCATCAACAAAGTCCTGAGCCTGCCCGCGCAGACGTTGCTGTACATGTGCCACGACTACCAGCCGGGCGGGCGTGAGGTGCAATTCGTCAGCACCGTTGCCGAACAGCGCGAACTCAACGTGCATGTGCGTAATGGCATCAGCGAGGAGGCGTTCGTAGCGATGCGCACCAAGCGCGATGCAGCGCTGGACATGCCGACCCTGATTCTGCCCTCAGTCCAGGTCAACATACGCGCCGGGCATTTGCCTGCGCCTGAAGCCAACGGTACCCGCTACCTGAAAATCCCCCTCAACGTCGTCTGACATTTCCTACCCAAAAAAACACATAAGAAAAATCCCCATCACGGAGACACGTATGGATATCCGCAGCCTTGCACCTGCTCTATCAGTATCAGAACAGATTTTCCCCAGCCAACTGGCCGAACTGAAAGCCGCCGGCTTTCGAGCCATCGTGTGCAACCGCCCCGATGGTGAGGGCGCTGACCAACCGTTGTTTGCCGAAATCAAACGCGCCGCCGACGCGGTCGGCATCGAGGCGCACTATCTACCCGCCGAATCGGGCAAAGTCACCGACGAGCAAGGGATTGCCTTCGGCCAACTGTTGGAAACGCTGCCCAAGCCGGTGTTGGCCTATTGCCGCTCCGGTATGCGCTCGACCACGATGTGGGCGCTGTCACAAGCAGGTCAGCACGACCTGCCGCACATCGTCGAAAGCGCCAAAAAAGCCGGCTTCGACATGAAAGGCGTGATTCGGCGGATTGCGAACCAGGGTCGCACGCCGGTCGAAGTGGCTGAGGCGCAGCACACCGTGGTCATCATCGGCGCTGGCGCGGCGGGTATCGCCACCGCCTCCAGCCTGCTGGCCCGCGCGCCGGGGCTCGACATCGCGATCGTCGACCCGGCCGATGTGCATTACTACCAACCTGGCTGGACGCTGGTCGGCGGCGGTGTGTTCGATGCGCGTCAAACGGCCCACACCATGGGCGCCACCCTGCCCCGCGGCGTGCATTGGATCAAGGCCGCGGTGGCGGCCTTCGAACCCGAGAGAAACGCGGTCATTCTGGATGGCTGCCGGGTGGTCAAATACGAGCAACTGATCGTCTGCCCCGGCCTGAAGCTCGATTGGCATGCCATCGAGGGCTTGTCAGAGACCCTGGGGCGCAACGGCGTGACCTCCAATTACCTGTATCACCTGGCGCCTTATACCTGGGAACAGGTGCAACACTTGCGCGGTGGCCGGGCGATTTTCACGCAGCCGCCCATGCCGATCAAATGTGCCGGGGCACCGCAAAAAGCCATGTACTTGTCGGCCGATCATTGGAAACGCAGCGGTGTGCTGGATGCCGTCGACATCGAGTTCCACAGCGCCGGCGCGGTGCTGTTCGGGGTGGCCGACTATGTGCCGGCGTTGATGGAATATGTCACGGCGTATGGGATCGACCTGAATTTCGGCAATACCCTCACCCACGTCGATGGCCCGGCACGCACCGCCACGTTCAGCAGCGTACACGCCGATGGCAGCGCTCGCCGGGTGACGCGCGAGTTTGATTTGCTGCATGTGGTGCCGCCGCAGATCGCGCCGGATTTCATTCGGGTCAGCCCCCTGGCAGACGCGGCGGGTTGGGTAGATGTCGAGCCCGCCACGCTGCGCCATAAAACCTGGGCCAACATTCATGCCCTGGGCGACGCAGCCAACACCAGTAACGCCAAGACAGCCGCCGCCGCGCGCAAGCAGGCACCGGTGGTGGCCCATAACGTGTTGGCGGCACTCGGTAAGGCAACCGGCATCGCCCAGTACGATGGTTACGGCTCCTGCCCGCTGACGGTGGCGCGCGGCAAGATTGTATTGGCGGAGTTCACCTACGGCGGCAAGGTCGCCCCCAGCTTCCCCTCATGGCTGATCGACGGCACTCGACCTTCCAGGCTGGCCTGGCTGCTCAAAGAGCGGATTCTTCCACCGCTGTACTGGAAGGGCATGCTCAAGGGGCGGGAGTGGCTGGCGAAACCCGAGTTGACCGACCAATGAATGCCGCGCAGAAGGCAAGGACACTCAGATGATCATCGTCTTACTGCTGGGGCTCACGGTGGGCGTGATTCTGGCCCTGACCGGTGCCGGCGGCGGCATACTCGCGGTGCCGTTACTGGTATTCGGGGCGGGCTTGAGCATGGCCGAGGCCGGGCCTATTGGCCTGCTGGCGGTCGGGCTGGCCGCGACCCTGGGCGCGGTGATGGGCCTCAAGAACGGCACCGTCCGCTACAAGGCCGCGTTGTTGATCGCGGCCGCGGGGATCGTCTGTTCGCCCCTGGGCCTTTGGTTGGCACAACACACACCGAATCGTCCGTTAACGGTCCTGTTTGCCTGCGTGCTGATGTACGTGGCGTTCCGGGTATTCAAACGCTCGTTGCCGCCCTCCCCGGCCTCGAAGACCGCCGTCGCGCCCAAGCCGCCGCCTTGCGTATTGAACCCCCAGCGCGGAAAGCTGAACTGGACGGCGCCGTGCGCCTGGGCGCTCACCGTGTCTGGCATAGTCGCGGGCGGGCTGTCGGGCCTGCTCGGCGTGGGGGGCGGCTTTGTGATGGTACCGGCGCTGCAGCGATACACGAATTTGACCACGCAGTCGGTGCTGGCAACGTCCCTGGCGGTGATAGCGCTGGTGTCCATTTCCGGCGTTGCGGCCAGTTCGGCGGCCGGGCATTTGCAGTGGGCAATTGCGCTGCCGTTCTCTCTGGGCGCATTGTCTGGCATGGCCGGCGGACGCCTGATCGCGGCTCGGTTGGCGGGGCCCCACCTGCAACGAGGGTTTGCCGTCGTGTCGATGCTGGTGGCGGTGGCCCTGCTGGTCAAGGCGATTAATACATGAACCTGAACGAGCGACTTTCAGGCGCGCCTGAACCGCGCCAGTCCCCCAAGATGTGCACAGGAGAAACCCCATGACTGTCGACTGGCTCAACTTCACCCCCTGGTCGTCCCTGGCAGGCGGCGCATTGATTGGCCTGGCGGCCAGCCTGTTCGCCGTCGGCAACGGCCGCATCGCCGGCATCAGCGGCCTGATCGGCAGCCTGCTGCAGCGCGGTGGCGAAGGCGTAAGTGAAAAAGCGCTGTTTCTGCTGGGCCTGCTGGTCGCGCCGCTGCTATGGGGCTTGTTTGCCGCGCTGCCGGCGATTGAGTTCCAGAGCGGCGGGCTCGGGCTGATCGTCGCCGGTGTGCTGGTGGGGGTTGGTACGCGGTATGGCTCAGGTTGCACCAGTGGCCACGGGGTGTGTGGCTTATCACGCCTTTCGCCGCGCTCAATGGTCGCCACGGTTTGTTTCATGGCCAGCGGATTCCTGACGGTGTTTGTGCTGCGTCATCTACTGGGGGTTTGAACATGCTCAAAGTCACGGCATTCATCGCCGGCCTGCTGTTCGGCCTGGGCCTGCTGCTGGCCGGCATGGCCAACCCGAGCAAAGTGCTCGCGTTCCTGGATTTGGCTGGGGCCTGGGACCCGTCCCTGGCGCTGGTCATGGGCGGCGCCATTGCCGTCGCGATTGGCCCGCTGACCTGGGCACGCCGACACGCCCGTTCGCTCCTGGGCGCGCCCATGCAGTTCCCTGCCAAGCGTGAGTTGGACCGGCGCCTGATCGGCGGCAGCCTGTTATTTGGCATCGGTTGGGGGATCGCCGGAATTTGTCCTGGGCCGGCCGTGGCCATCCTGCTGACCGGGCATTGGCAAGCGTTGGTGTTCATGGTGGCCATGCTGGGTGGCATGTTGTTATTTACGGCCCTGGAAAACCGCCACGGTCGTTGATTGCGTTTGCACTCTCAACAACAATAGCGTTGCAGCCGATCATTCAAGAGCGATTATTTAAGGCTCAACTTATCGGCTGAATCGAATCATCGGTTTAATGCAACAAATAATGATTATCACCACAACGATATTATCCAGCGGATGAATACCCGCACCTAAAAAATTCAACTATGAGTGCCCGACTTGTTAGCCATTCGTCGAATATGGCCCTTTGCGAGCAGCGTTTTATAGTGGGCAGCACAAACCCCCACCCTGATTAAAATTGTTGCCTGGTACTTTTAATGCCCCTCAAACAATCCACACCCAATACCCTTCCCATTAATGAGGAGTTCTTGCAATTAATGCAGGCGACGCTGAACGCCCAAACCAGTTGGATGACAACCGTGAACCATTTAGAAGAGGCCTGCGATGAGGTCTGGCTCGCCCGCATGTGGGAGGTCGAGAACCTTGAAAATCACTACAGGGCTTGCCAGGACCAGCTGTTTTCCTACCTGAAAAAAGCCATCAACCATTAAATTCATGATGACGATCGTGGCCCTTTCGGGAACTTGTCGCTCTCTATTCGGGCTCACCAGAACCTGGCCTTCCTGAATATTCGACTAAAGCACAAGATCACACTATGAGCCTTCTGAAAACGCACTTGGTTAATTGGCCAATCTTTCCACCCCCCCGAAAAACAAGGTGCTTTAACCTTTCAGTGGCACTACCGCCCTTCATTCCACCTCTCGATATTTTTTCATGCAGTGCTCAAAACCAGCCGGAGTAATAGTGTCGCCGTCACACTCACGCTAAAGCATTGCGATTCAAGGTCGACACTCAGAACTCACTTATCAACCTGCGTTACTACCGGGAGTCCATATGTTCGGCTGGATCAGCAATATCCGAGTCAGTGCTAAATTAAGTTGGGGGTTCGGCCTGGTACTGGGGCTTGCGTTGTTACTGGCCGCGACCGGCTGGTACGCCGTGGTGACGTTGACGGACCGTGGGCTGAAAGTTGAAAAAATTGCGCAGGTCAGCGATTACACCAAAGACTTGCGAATCATTCGTCTACGCATCGGTACGAACTCCCAACCGAATGCCTATCAACCGTTGCAGCAAACCCTGGATCAGCTCGCAGCCCACCTGCACAGTATTCGGGCACTGTTCATTGACCCACTGGATGCCGACCTGATCCAACAGCAGGAAAATGCGGTCACCGCGTACGGAGGGCTGCTGCACGACCTGTCCACCCCCGGCATTGACCAGGCGTCGTTGTTTAAACGGATGGGCCAGTTGGGTGACCTGCTGCTCGATACCACGCAAAAACTCATTCAATCGCAAAATGCCAAACGCGATGCCGACGCCGCTTCCACCAAGACCCTGCTGGGGCTCGTCGCGGCCTTGGCGCTGTTGCTGGGCGCCCTCGCTGCGTGGGTCATCACCCGTCAAATCGTGAACCCACTGCAACACACGCTCCGGGCGGTGAACCGCATTGCCCAGGGTGATTTGACCGAGCATCTGCAGGTCAACCGGCGTGACGAACTGGGCCAGCTGCAATCAGGCCTTCAGAAGATGATGCTCAACCTCCACGAACTGATCGACGGCATTCGCTCCGGTGTTATCCAGGTGGCCAGCGCGGCCGAGCAGCTGTCGGCGGTCACCGAGCACACCAATTCCGGCATCAGCAACCAGAAAGCCGAAACGGATCATGTGGCCACGGCAATGAACGAGATGACCGCCACCGTGCACAACGTCGCACGCAATGCCGAAGAAGCTTCTGCGGCGGCATCCATCGCCGATCAGCAGGCCAGCGAAGGGGAACGGATCGTGGGCGAAGCCATCGCGCAAATCCAGCGATTGGCGGCAGAACTCAACCAGTCGGCGGACGCGGTGCGCCATCTCCAGGAACAAAGCGACAAAATCGGCGGCGTACTGGATGTGATCAAGGCCGTGGCCCAGCAAACCAACCTGCTGGCGCTGAACGCGGCCATCGAAGCGGCCCGCGCCGGAGAGGCTGGTCGCGGGTTTGCGGTGGTCGCGGACGAGGTCCGCAACCTCGCCCTGCGCACCCAGCGCTCCACCGAAGAAATTGAAACCCTGGTCGCCGGCGTCCAAAGCGGCACCCACGCCGTGGCCTCCGGCATGGAAAGCAGCCTGCTGCTGAGTGAAAGCAGCGTGGAATGCACCCATCGAGCGGTCAATGCGCTGGAGAACATCACGGGCAAGGTCTCGATCATTCAGTCAATGAACCAGCAGATTGCCACGGCAGCCGAACAGCAGAGCGCTGTCACCGAGGAGATCAATCGCAGCGTGATCAACGTCCGCGACATTTCCGAGCAGACGGCCAACACCTGCGAAGAAACCGCAGCGTCGAGTAACGAGCTGGCGCGGCTGGGGCATGAACTGGAAAGGTTGGTGGAGCGCTTCAAGGTCTAGGGGCGCGAGGGGTGGGCTGATTGCACAAACTTGCCGCTCAAGCGCCTAACGCCGGCAACATGACGCTCTCAGTCAACTCTGACCGCTGTGTACAAGTAACGCAAAAGCTCAGGAATTAGAGTTGAAGCGCCAGGGGAAGCTACCCCAGCTCACAACTCCAATAATAGAGCGACGTCAATGAGACTGACACCATCCTTGCCAGCGTGCCTGGCTCTGAGCTTCGTATCACTTGCCACCTATGCTGCCGAGGGCCCTCCTCCGCCCTCCGTCAGCCAACCCAGCGGTATCAACCTGGGCGGCACCAGCTTCTACGACGGGTTCGCCGGGCCACCCGGGCTGACGCATCAGACCTATCTGAAATTCAGTACGACCAGCAGCATTCGTGACAATGGCGGCAAGGACAACCGCAACTTCGATAACCCGAAGATCAATGTCATCAGCTTGATCAACCAATTCAGCTATTACTCACCCGACACCATCGGCGGCGGCGCGCACCTGGGTTGGAGCCTGTTGGTACCCGTGATCTCACTGGACGGCGACTTTGGCGACAACGGCGCCAAACTCAAGGACAACGGCGTTGGCCTGGGCGACGTCACGGTCGGCCCGCAGATCCAGTTCGATCCGATCGTCAATGCCGAAGGCCGGCCGGTGTTTGTGCAGCGCGTGGCCTTCGATACGATCCTGCCCACCGGCAAGTACGACAAACACAAGGACTTGAATACCGGCTCCAACTACTTCTCCTTCAACCCCTACTGGGCCGCGACCTTGATGCCGGCACCGCGCTGGGAAGTGAGCTGGCGCCTGAATTACCTGTACAACTTCAAGAACGACGATCCAGCCAGCAGCTCGGCGCAGTTCTTTGAAGGGCGACCGGTGCGTGACACCCAAGCAGGGCAATCGGCCTGGGCCAACTTTACGGCCTCGTACGAGGTGTTCCCGAAGGTCTCGATCGGGATCAACGGCTATTACTTCCGGCAGATTTCGGATGACCAGGTCAACGGCGACCGCTTGAGTAATTCCCGCGAGAAAGTCCTCGGCATTGGCCCTGGCCTGTTCTGGAAGATCACTGAGGACAAGGCGTTCTGGCTCAATACCTATAAAGAAACCGGCGTAGAGAACCGCAGCAAAACCGATTACGCCGTGCAAGTTCGCTACGTCCATAAGTTCTGACTGAGGTGATGTGTGATGAATGCGCTCGACTCCATCGATAGCAAGCAATCACTGGGCGCTATCTGCCTGATGATGGTCATTTCCCTGGGAACGCTGCAGATCCAGCCGATTCTGGGCGGCGCGTTGATTGATCAACTGGGTGTGCCGCTCAATGCCATCGGCGCGATTTTCGCCGCCGAGCTGATCGCGATGGCCATCGCCTGCGGCGCCTGTGCGCTGTTGATGGCGCGTGTCGACCGCCGCCGCTTTGCCCTGGTAGCGTTGTTGATCCTGGCCGCTGGCAACCTGGTCAGCACCCAGCTTCACAGCCAGGCATGGCTGGTGGTCTTCAGAATCATCTGCGGCGCCAGCGGTGGCGCGGTCATGGCGGTGGTGTATGCGACCGCGGCACTGCGCAGGTCCAAAGATGCGACCTTTGCGGTGATCAATATCGGCAACCTGTTATGGGGCATGCTGCTGGTCACCTCCATGCCCCTGCTGTTGCGGGGGTTTGGCGTACAGGGTGCCTTTTGCCTGCTGGCCATCACCAGCCTGCTCGCCGCACTGGGTTGCTGGAGAATACCCAGGCACTACCCGGACGCCCAACGCATCGCCCATGGCGCAGCCCGGCCGTTCGGGCTGACGTCGATGCTGCTGATCGCGCTGTTTGCGCTACTGTTCTTCGGGCACTCCGCCCTGTGGGTGTATCAGGAACGCATCGGCAAAAGCCTGGGCCTGGAGCCCCAGCAGATCGGCGCCATCCTCGGTGGCAGCATCCTGGCGGGCGCCCTCGGTGCCGGCCTTTCCGGGCTGATCGGGCGGCGTCTGGGGCTATTGTTCCCGCAACTGTTGAGCTTCGGCACTGCGTTACTGGCCACCCTGATCATGGTCTACGGCGACAGCACCGTGGCATTCGCCACCACGGCTTGCCTGATTCATATGGTGTGGTTTTTCAGCTTGCCGTACCTGCTGTCCATGGCCGCCGAACTCGACCCCTCCGGTCGATTGGCCGGCCTTGGCAACGCAGCGATTTTCGTCGGTCAGGGCCTTGGCCCCTTTGGCGCCGCGCTGGTAGTCGGCGAAGGGCACTTTCGCGCGGTGGGTTGGCTCGCCGCCTGCGCTTATATGCTGGCCTTGATCATCTCGTGCCTGGTGGTGGCCCGTTTCCGTCGAGGCGTGAAGCCTTGTGGGCAAGCCCTGGCAACCCAATCCGCCTGAACGACGTCAACCAAACAGCTCAATGAGATCACGCAATGAATACGCCATTCCCCAATACCCCCGAATTTTCCGGGGCGCTGTATGCACCCAGCCGCGTCGAGGGTGAAGTGTATGACCTTGAGATCGAAGGCGCCGTCCCCGAGGCGATCCGTGGCGCCTTTTATCAGGTGTCGCCGGACCCGCAGTACCCGCCGATGCTCGGCAGCGATATTTTCTTCAACGGCGATGCCCTGGTCAGCGGTTTTTACTTTGAAGGCGGCAAGGTCTCGCTGCGTCGACGCTATGTGCTGACCGATCGCCTGGTCGCTCAACGCCGTGAAGGGCGTTCGCTCAACGGCGTGTACCGCAACGTCTACACCAACGACCCGCTCGCGGCCAAAAACAACACCACCGCCAACACCTCGGTGATCCCGCACAACAACGTCCTGCTGGCGCTCAAGGAAGATGCCATGCCCTGGGCCCTGGACCCACAGACGCTGGAAACCCTCGGCGAGTGGAATTTCGACGGGCAGATCAACTCTGCAACGTTCACTGCCCACCCCAAGCTCGACCCCGTCACCGGCAACCTGCTGGCCTTCAGCTACGAAGCCAAAGGCGACGGCACACCCGACATGGCCTATTTCGAGATTTCGCCGCAGGGAAAACTGCTGCATGAAATCTGGTTCCAGGCCCCCTATGCAGCGATGGTCCACGACTTCGCGGTCACCGAACATTATGTGGTGTTCCCGCTGATCCCGCTGACGGTAGACGTCGAGCGCATGAAAAACGGCGGCCAGCATTTCCAGTGGCAGCCCGAGCTGCCCCAGCTGTTTGCCGTGGTCCCCCGCCACGGCCACGCGCGCGACGTGCGCTGGTTCAAAGGGCCCAAGGATGGCTTCCAGGGCCACACCCTGAATGCGTTCGACGAAGGCGGAAAAGTCTATCTGGACATGCCGGTCACCGGCGGCAACATCTTTTACTTCTTCCCCCAGGCGGACGGTTTTGTACCGCCACCGGAAACCCTGGCCGCCAGCCTGATGCGCTGGGTGTTCGACCTCAACAGTGCGCAAGATGAACTGCAACCCCAGGCGCTGACCGACTACCCCTGCGAGTTTCCCCGCTGTGATGACCGCTACATCGGGCGCAAATATGAACATGGATTCCTGCTCGCCTTCGATCCAGAGCGCCCCTACAACCCGTCGAACGGGCCGATGCCGTTCCAGTTCTTTAACCTGCTGGCTCACCTCAACCTCACCACCGGTGTCACCGATGCCTGGTTTCCCGGTGACAGCGGCTGCTTCCAGGAACCCATTTTCATTCCACGCTCCGCTGACGCCGCGGAAGGCGATGGCTACGTGGTCTGCCTGCTCAACCTGATCGCCGAAGGCCGCAGCGAACTGGTGGTGCTGGACGCCTCCGCCATGGCCGCCGGCCCCATCGCACGCATCAAAATCCCGTTCCGCCTGCGCATGTCACTGCATGGCTGCTGGGCACCGCGCTAAATCGTCCCAGCGTTCCCCCTTCCGCGCGTCACGCCCGTGGCCATCCACTTGCTGGAATGGCACGGGCTGCCTGGCATTGCCGGCCTCGATCCGATGATCGAACAAAAAAATCGCATTTATTTCATATTGCAGGATTTATGCATAAATCCCACTTTACAGGATAAATGTGCAGGACTAGATTAACCCCATTGCCGCCATCTCCCGCTGCCCTTTACGAGAGGACACTTCATGAAACTCGCAAGCTTCATTGTTCACGGCCGTACGACCTACGGTGTGGTCGACGGTGACCAGTTGATTGACCTGGAATCGGTCAAGCCCACCGTTGGCACGGACCTCAAGCAAGCCATCACCGCCCATCGCCTCGGGGAACTGACCCCAGCCGTGCTGGCGTCATTGCCCCGCGTCGCAATCGCGGACGTGACGTTCCTGCCAGTGATCGCAAACCCCGGCAAAGTGCTGTGCATCGGCATCAACTACGCCACCCACGTGCGTGAAACCGGGCGTGACATGCCAACCTATCCGATGATTTTCACGCGCTTCGCCGACAGCCAGGTGGCGCACCTGCAACCGATCATTCGTCCGAAGGCTTCGCACAAACTGGACTTCGAAGGCGAGCTCGCGGTGGTCATCGGCAAAACCGCGCGGCACGTCAAGGCAGCGGATGCATTGGACTATGTGGCCGGTTATGCCTGCTACAACGATGGCAGCGTCCGCGACTGGCAGAAGCACACCATTCAGTTCGTGCCGGGTAAGAATTTCCCCAACACCGGCGGCTTCGGCCCCTGGCTGGTAACGCGCGATGAGATCGGCGACCCGCAGGACCTGGAATTGACCACGCGCCTGAACGGCGAAGTGATGCAACACACCTGCACCAGCGACATGATTTTCAGTGTGCGCCAGTTGATCGAGTACTGCTCCACCTTCACCGAACTGGCGCCCGGCGATGTGATTGTCAGCGGCACCACCGGCGGCGTCGGCGCCTTCCGCGAACCAGCGGTCTGGATGAAGCCCGGCGATACCGTCGAAGTCGAGATAGCCGGCATCGGCATTCTGCGCAACAACATCGCCGACGAGCAGTAAGCCATGCAGCCATTGTCTGAAACAGAACAGCTGTCCGAACAGGACGTCGATAGCAAAGGTTCGAGCCTTGAACGCATGCTGCGGGTACTGGATTTATTCACCGAAGCCAGCCCGATCTGGGCGGTCGACGAAATGGGCGCCGCACTGGGCTATACGCGCTCGACCATCTATCGCTATGTGCGCGAACTGGCCGAGGCGAGCCTGTTGTTTCAGGTCGAAGCCGGACGCTACGCACTCGGCGCGCGGATTATCACCTGGGACCGCCAACTGCGCCTGAGCGACCCTCTGGTGCGCGCCGCACAGTCGCTGGAACACGACCTGCCACGCTGGAGCGAACAACAGGTCTGGCTGATCTGCCGGCTGTTCAAGGACCAGGTGGTGTGTATCCACCAGCATGGCGAGTTGTTCAGTGAGGTCAGCTACTCCCGGGGCTCACCCAGGCCGCTGTTCCTCGGCGCAACGTCGAAGGCGATCCTCGCCAACATGACCTCGCGCCAGCACAACCAACTGTTCCTGGAAAACCCTGATGAAGTGCGCGCCAGCCACCTGGGCCAGACCTGGGAACAGTTCCGCCGCTCGCTGCAGCAACTGCGCCGCCAGGGCTATGTCGCCAGCGCGGCGGAAATCGATCCCGGCGTCTACGGCCTGGCGGCGCCGATCTTCGACAGCGACGGCAAGGTGGTCGGCAGCATCAGTTGCGTGCGCCCGATCCAGCAGCGTGACAACGCCCAGGAAGCGCAACAAGGGGCACAGATGCTGGCCCTCGCGCAGACGCTGTCGCAACGCATGGCGGCGCTGACCCATCGCCCGCCGCAGCCGGACTGAAACCTTTGGAAGGGAATAACAATGACAACCCTCAACAGCTTCAGCACTCAAGTCCTGATCGTCGGCGCCGGCCCCACCGGGCTGACCCTGGCCAACCTGCTCGGCCAGGCCAATGTGGACACCCTGATCATCGACCGCAAACCCGGCACCGTGACCGAACCCCGCGCCGTTTCGATCGATGATGAATCCTTGCGCACCATGCAGGCGATCGGGCTGGATGACGCCGTGTTACGCGACGTCGTGCCCGGCTACGGTGTGCATTACTTCACCCGCGCAGGCGGCCGTTGCTTTGGCAAGGTCGAGCCCACCGGCAGGTTATATGGGTTCCCCAAGCGTAATGCGTTTCGCCAGCCGCTGTTCGAAAGCACGCTGAAGGTCGGCCTTGAACGTTTTGCCAACCTGACAGCGCGCTTCAATCACGAACTGCTCGAGTTCACTCAAGACCAGCACGGCGTGCGCGCGTTGATCAAGGATGCCGATGGCCAACTGCTCGACGTCAAGGCCAGCTACCTGATCGCCTGCGACGGCGGTCGCAGCCCGGTGCGCAAGCAACTGGGGATCGAGATGGTAGGGTCGAGTTTTTCCTCACGCTGGCTGGTGGTCGACACCGACCAGGACGACGACCCCTTCTGGCAGACCCGCGTGTATTGCGATGCCCGACGCCCGGTGGTGGAAGTGCCCGGCCCGCACCATACTCGGCGCTTTGAGTTCCAGCTCAAGTCGGGCGAAACCGATGCGCAGGTGCTCAGCCCCGAATGCCTGCACACGCTGCTTCGTCCGTTCAAGGGCGATGCCCCGGTGTCTATCGTGCGCAAGACGGTCTACACCTTTCATGCCCGCGTCGCCGAGCGTTGGCAGGTCGGCCGCGTATTTCTTGCCGGCGATGCCGCGCACTTGACCCCGCCCTACGCCGGGCAAGGGATGAACAGCGGCGTTCGCGACGCGCACAATCTGGGCTGGAAGCTGATCGCTGTGCTCAAGGGCCAAATGGCCGCAACCGCCCTGCTGTCCTACGAAAGCGAGCGGCGCGACCATGCCTGGGCCTTGATCAAGCTGGCCCTGAACCTTGGCGTGGTCATGGCGCCGGCCACCGTGCTGCGGGCTCGCCTGATCAGCGCGGCCTTCGCGTTAATCGGCCTGGTGCCGCCGCTGCGCGATTATTTCCTGCAAATGCGCTTCAAGCCCAAACCACGTTTTACCAAAGGCCTGGTATTGCCCGAAGGCAAGGCCGGGAAGCTGGCCTGCGGGCAAATGTTTCCTCAGCCATTGCTGACCGATGCCCAAGGCCACACACAACTGCTGGACACGACCATCGGTGCCGGTTTTGCCCTGATCCAATATGGCGACCCCGCTCGCCAGCGCCTGGATGAACTGCGCCACGGCCTTTGGGACCACCTGGAAGCCAAGCGCATCCTGATCCTGCCCGCGCACGTGCAGGCCCTGCCATCACTGCCCGGCTGCACCGTGCTGCACGACCGCGAGGATGCGCTCAAGGACCTGCTCGGCGACAGCCACACGTTTGTGCTGCTGCGCCCGGATCGCTATGTGGCCGCCATCTTCGACCTGGCCACACAAGACCAGGCCGCTGGCGCATTGCAGTCGTTGTTCGGCATCACCCTGACGAACCATCGCGTGGATCAGCCGGCGATGGCGCCCGTCTACCCCTGAACCATCAGCCCCAGAGGTGTTTATGCAAACCTTGCAGACTTCCACTCCCGCACGCCTGTGTTACCTGCACCTGGCGAGCAAAGCGCCCCAGCAGCAAGTCGATTTCTATCGGCGCCTGCTGGACATGGACAGCCTGGCGCAAGCCGACGGCAGCTGGCTGCTCCAGGGGCCTCAACGGGCCATGCTGATCTCGCCCGCCGACCATAGCGGCCTGCTCGCGGCGGCGTACGACCTGGGCAGCCAAGCACACTTGAACGAGCTGCGCACGCGCCTGGTCGGCAACGGTTGTAACGTCGAGGCGCTCGACTCGCCGTTGCTGGAAGCGGGCGCCTTTCAAATCCGTGACCCCCAGGGTCGACAAACCGTATTTGGGGTGTCTCGCGGCGCGTCCACGCTCGACCGCAAGGGCATGCCGGGCCGCCTGCAGCACGTGGTGTTCCAGACCACGGAGCTGGAAGCGATGATCGACTTCTACGTCAACACGGTGGGCTTCACCGTCTCGGACAACGTCGTCGACGAGCAGAGCGGCCAGCTCACCACCTGCTTCCTGCGTTCGGACGATGAGCACCATTCGCTGGCGTTCTTCCGCGGATCGAAAAACGAGTGGGATCACCACTGTTACGAAACCAACGAATGGAACGACATTCGCGACTGGGGCGACCGCTTCGCCAAGGAACGCATCACCTTGTTCTTCGGCCCGGGACGACATGGCCCAGGCAACAACCTGTTCTTCATGGTGGTCGATGCCGATCGCAACCGCCTGGAGTTCTCGGCCGAGCTGGAGATCACCGAAGCCACGCGCCCGCCTGGCGTCTGGCCGCAGGAGGAATACACCCTCAACTCCTGGGGACGCGCCTGGATCCGAAGCTGAATACGCACAACCTAAAGGGTCTGCCCTCACCCACCCTCAATCGACGCGGCTACCTGCCTCAAAGGTAAGACAATGACAACTCCAATACTCGCGGCCTACGCCATCAACGGCGACCAATACATCAACGGCACCTGGCGCGCCGGTGGTTCGACACGACGCCTGGACGACCGCAACCCCTTCAACGGCGAACCCTTGCTGGAAATGCCCCTGGCCTCGGTGGCCGACCTGGATGACGCCTACCAGGCCGCCCAGCGCGCACAGACCGACTGGGCCGCGCTGCACCCGACCGAGCGCGGCGCACAGCTGGAAAAGCTCGCCCAGGTCATCCAGAACCGCCGCGAAGAAATCATCGACTGGCTGATCCGTGAGTCCGGCAGTACCCGCATCAAGGCGGGCATGGAGTGGCAGTTCACCCTCAACCTGGTTCGCGAGTGCACCACCCTGCCGATGCAGGTTGAGGGGCGGATCCTGACCAGCTACAAGCCTGGTGAGCAGAGCTTCGTGTTTCGCGAACCACTGGGGGTGGTCGGTGTGATCAGCCCGTGGAACTTCCCGCTGTACCTGAGCATGCGTTCCGTGGTGCCGGCACTTGCGCTGGGCAATACCGTGGTACTCAAGCCGGCCAGCGACACGGCAGTGACCGGCGGCCTGCTGATTGCCCACCTGTTCGAAGAAGCCGGGTTCCCGGCCGGTTCGCTGAATGTGGTGGTCGGCGCGGGTTCGGAGATTGGCGATGCCTTCGTCGAACACCCGATACCGAGCCTGATCTCTTTCACCGGTTCCACCGATGTGGGACGCAATGTCGGACGCATCGCCACCGGTGGCAAGCACATCAAGCGGGTGGCGCTGGAGCTGGGCGGCAACGCGCCGCTGGTGGTGCTGGAGGATGCGGACATCGAGATCGCGGCGCATGCCGCCGTGGTCGGGCGCTTCCTACATCAGGGCCAGATTTGCATGAGCGTCAACCGGGTCATTGTGGATCGCTCGCTGTATGCCGATTTCGCAGCGCTGGTGGTCGAGCGCGTGCGCAATCTCAAGACCGGTGACCCGGCCCAGGCCGATACGGTGATCGGGCCGGTGGTCAACCAAAGTCAGCTCGACGGTCTGCTGGGGAAGATCGCCGCCGCCGAGCGCGCCGGTCTCAAGCAGTTGTGTGGCGGCCAGGCGCGCGGGCTGGTGCTGCCGGCCCATGTCTTTGGCGAAGTGGGCCCCGACCAGGCCCTGGCTCGCGATGAAACCTTCGGGCCGTTGCTGCCGTTGATGATCGCGCAAAACCAGGCCCATGCCCTGGAGTTGGCCAACGCCAGCGAGTACGGTCTGTCCAGTGCGGTGTTTACCCGCGACATGGCGCGCGGCCTGAGCTTTGCCCGTGGCATCGTGGCGGGCATGACCCATATCAACGACATCACGGTCGATGATCAGCCCAATGCGCCGTTCGGCGGCGAAAAGAACTCCGGCCTTGGCCGCTTCAATGGTCACTATGCCTTGGATGAATTCACCCGGGCCCATTGGGTGACCTGGCAAGCCGGGGGCCATCACTACCCGTTCTGATCGTCTGCGAGGATCGGGCAGGGTCCAGCCCTGCCCCGTCTGCCCAAAACAAAAAACAAAAGGCGAAACCAATGAATAATCTAGCCTGTGTGTCCACCGAACAGGTCATGCGCTCCGATCGGCTGATGAAGTGGAAAGAATTCATGAGCGATCATCTGGGCCGCACGCCGGAGTATATAAAGCGCCTGGAATCCACCCACATCGACCCGCTGCACAACGGTAATTTCCAGGGGCGACTGGAATACGGCGACCTGGGCCAGTTGCGTTTCTGCCGCATGACCGCCAGTGCCCATCGCTATTCACGTCACCTGAGCCAGGCGCTCGATGTGCTCGACACCCCGCGTATGCTGATATTGCAAATCGCCGGTGTCAGTCACTTCGAGCAAGGCCAGAAAAGCAGCGCCGTCGCGCCGGACGAGATGCTCCTGGTCGACTGCGGCAAACCCTTCAGCGTCACCAGTACCCAGGGCTGCGAGCACTTTATCCTGCTGTTCCAGGGGGCTGCCGGGCAACTGACCCAGACCGGCGACATGCACTTGAGCGGCCGCAACGGGCTGGGGCGCATGCTGATGCACTTGATCAGCGACGCCTACCACCAATACCCCTTGCTCAACAGCCAGTCGGCGGGGCTGATCGGCGACAGTATCGCCGGGCTGCTGAACAATGCGCTGAAGAACAAGCAAGATGAAAAGCAGCTCGACCATGACTTCCGCTTCTTCAAGCAGAACCGCCTCAAGGCCTACATTGAGCGCCACCTGGCCGACCGCGACCTGAGCATCGAACGCATTGCCAACGCCGAGCAGTGTTCGGTGCGCAGTTTGCATCGGGCATTCCAGGACGAACTGGGGTGCAGCGTCAGCGAGTACATCTGGCAGCGTCGGTTGTCCCGCTGCGCCGAAGACCTGCGCAACCACGAGCAGGCCCATCGCTCCCTCACCGAAATAGCCTACGCCTGGGGTTATGGCAGCAGCTCGCACTTCAGCCGGCACTTCAAGTCGACATTCGGCATGTCGCCCCGGCTGTTTCGTGAGACCGCCAGCGACGCCCGCGCCAACTCCACCGCGGCGTAACCCCAGGCACCGCCCATCCACACCGAGGTCAGGGTGGACGGGCCAGGCAACGCATGCAGGTCACCTCGTGTAGGTCGTCACACGGCTCAAAAGTCATCCTTGACGTTTGCGCCCTGGATCTTGAACGCTCGGTTTTGCAGATAAACACTGCGGATAAAGTTGTATTTGTCGCCAGTGATGAGCTTTTCAGATTTCAGGTATTGGGCACGCCCGTCGATCATACTCACGCCGTACAGGCTATTGCGCGTCGGAACGTCGCCGATGTAACGGACCGGGTTGGCGTAGGCATCGGGCAGGATCGCGGGTGCATCGCGAAGCGTGCTTGGCCCCAGGAATGGCAGTACCAGGTAAGGGCCGCTGTTGACGCCCCAGTGCCCCAGGGTTTGGCCAAAGTCTTGGTCACTGCGTTGCAGCCCCATCGGCGTCGCGACGTCGATCATCCCCACCAGGCCCAGCGTGCTGTTGAGCAAAAAGCGACTGGTATCCACGCCGGCACTGTGAAATTTGGCTTGAAGTACATTGTTAGCCAGGTTTTTCACCTCCCCCAGATTGTTGAAGACGTTATGAATACCGTCCTGGACCCTACGGGGGGTGATGAATTGATAGCCTTGGGCGAGCGGTTTGAGTGCATACGTATCCAACGTGTCATTGAATGCAAAGATCGATCGGTTGAACCCCTCCCATGGGTCCTCGTCGGAATCCGCACGGCACAGCGGTGACAGCGTGATGAAGCAGGCGCAGGCCAGTGCCTGGGCGCGACGGCTTAAGGTGAAACGAAAGGCACGCATGTTTGTTCCCCAATGAATGAAGTCACCCGATTTGATCCACGCAAGCCGTTCCATCGCTGCGGTTATGTGTGTATTCGGCAGAGTCTTTTCGCCTGGGCCTTCAGTTCCAGCCGCCGCCTAACACTTTGTAGAGCGTGATGCGGTTGCTCTGCTCGGTCAGGCGCAGGGTGATCAGGTCTTGCTGTGCGCTGTAGAGGGAGCGTTGCGCATCCAGGGCTTCGAGGTAGCTTTTCGACCCGCCACGATAGAGGGCATCGGAGAGTTCGAAGCTTTTGCGGCTGGCGTCGGTCAGCGCCTGTTGCGCGGCGATCCGGCGATCCAGGGTGCTGCGCACCGCCAGCGCGTCGGCCACTTCACGGAACGCGGTCTGCAGGGTTTGCTGGTAGGTCTGCACCTGGATATCACGTTCGACCTTGGCCGAGTCCAGGGTCGCGCGGTTACTGCCCGCGTCAAAAATCGGCACGCTGATGCTCGGGGCAAAGGTCCAGGCACCGCTGCCGGATTTGAACAGGCCGGCCAACGCCGCGCTGGAGGAGCCGGCATTGGCGGTCAGGCTGATGCTGGGGTAAAACGCCGCGCGCGCCGCACCGATATCGATATTGGCGGACTTGAGGGTGTGTTCGGCCGACAGCACATCCGGGCGTTGTTGCAGCAGGCTGGAAGGCAGGCCCGCGGGTATCTGCACCAGCACGGCCGCTGACTCCAAGTGCGTGCCCGGCAACAGGGCCTCGGGCACGTCACTGCCGACCAACAGGCGCAAGGCATTGCGGTCCTGCAGAATCTGGCTCTCGTAGGACGCCACATCGCCCCGCGCCGACTCGACCGTGGTCTGGGCTTGGGCCACGGACAGCGCGGAGGAGCCGCCCAGGGCATAGCTGCGCTGGGTCAGGTCGTAGGTGGCCAACTGGCTGGTCAGGGTTTCCTGGGCCAGCAGCAGCCGTTCGTTGTCGGCCGCCAGGGTCAGCCAGGCGGTGGCCACTTCGGCCACCAGGCTGATTTGCGTGCTGCGCCGGGTTTCCGTCAGCGCCAGGTAGTCTTCCAGGGCCTCGTCCCGAAGGTTGCGTACCCGGCCAAACACGTCCAGTTCATAGCTGCTCAGCCCCAATTGCGCGCTGTAATCGTGAGTGGTGGCCGCCGTGCCGGTATTGGACAACGACCCCGGCGTACGGCTATGGGTGCCGCTGACGCTCGCATCAAGGGTGGGAAACAGGTCCGCGCGCTTGATGCGGTACTGCGCCTGGGCCTTCTCCACGTTCAGGTTGGCCAGGCGCAAGTCGCGGTTATTGGCCAGCGCCAACGCCTGCAACTGCGCCAGGCGGCTGTCGGTGAAGAACTGCTGCCATTTGACGTCGGCGCCCACCTGCCCTTTCGGCAGGCTGGCCGCCGGCAGCCATTGCCCGGAGACGGGCGCTTCAGGCCGCTCATACTGGGGCGCCAGGTTGACGCAGCCGCCCAGGACCATGGCGGCCAGCAAAGGCCAATGTGACTTGATCATGCATCACCTGTCGGGGCAGATTGACGAGCACTGCGCTCGCGGCCGAAACGGCGGCGGATCAGCACAAAAAACAGCGGTACAAAGAAGATCCCCAGCACCGTGGCGCTGAACATCCCGCCCAGTACGCCGGTACCGATGGCCTGACGTCCGGCGGAGCCTGCGCCGGTACTCAAGGCCAGCGGCAACACGCCGAACATGAAGGCCAGGGACGTCATCAGGATCGGCCGCAGGCGCTGGCGCACCGCGATCAGCGTCGCGTCGATCAGGCTGTTGCCCTGCTCTTGCAGGTGCTTGGCGAACTCAACGATCAGGATCGCGTTTTTCGCCGCCAGGCCCACGGTGGTCAACAGCCCCACCTGGAAATACACGTCGTTGCTCAACCCCGCGACGCGGGTCGCCAACACGGCGCCAATCACCCCCAGGGGCACCACCAGAATCACCGAGAACGGCACCGACCAACTCTCGTAGAGTGCGGCCAGGCACAGGAACACAAACAATACGGAGAGGGCATAGAGCAGCGGGGCCTGGGAGCCGGATAGCCGCAACTGATAGGACTGCCCGGTCCATTCGTAGCCGATGCCCTGGGGCAATTGCCGGACAATGGCTTCCACCGCGTCCATCGCGTCGCCGGAGCTCCCCCCTGGCGCGGGGTCACCGACGATTTCCAGGGAGGCGTTACCGTTGTAGCGTTCCAGCAAGGGTGAGCCGTAACTCCAGCTGCTGCTGGCAAACGATGAGAACGGCACCATTTCATTGTTGCTGTTGCGCACGAACCAATGATCAAGGTCCGCGGCCTGCATGCGTGCGGATGCCTGGCCCTGTACGTAGACTTTTTTCACCCGGCCCTGGTTGAGAAAGTCATTCACATAAGTACCGCCCAACGCCGTCGACAAGGTGGTGTTGATGTCGCTGGTACTCAGGCTCAGGGCACCGGCCTTGCGGTCGTCGATGCTGACCTTGAGCTGCGGCGCATCGTCCAGTCCGTTGCTGCGAACCCCGAGCAAACGTGGATCCTTTCTGGCCAGCTCAAGAAACTGTTCGCGGGCCGCCACCAGCGCATCGTGCCCCAGGCCAGCGAGGTCCTTGAGTTGCAGGTCGAACCCCGAGCTTTGGCCCAGGCCGCGTACCGTCGGCGGTTGCATGACGAACGCGTCGGCATCCCCGATGCTGGCCAGTGCCAGGGTCGCCCGTTGGGCAATGGCCGCCGCCCCCTGGCCGGGCCCACCGCGTTCGTCCCAGTCCTTGAGGCGGATAAACGCGCGCGCGGTGTTCTGGCTGTTCCCCCCCATGCCCAGCCCGCTGATGCTGATCATCGCTTCGACTTCGGGCTGTTTGAGGATGTAGTCCTCGAACTGCTTGATCACCGCCTGGGTGCGGCTGTCCGTCGCGCCGACCGGCAACTGGATCTGTGCCAGGAGGATCCCTTGGTCTTCGTCCGGCAGAAACGACGTGGCCAGGCTCATGTAGCCCACCGCCATGACCACCAGCACCCCGCCATAGAGCAGCAGGCTGCGCACCCAACGCCGCAACACCACACCCACCCAACGCTCGTAAGCGGCGCTGGCACGTTCAAAGGTGCGGTTGAACCCGCCGAAGAACCCGCGCTGGGCCGCATGCCCCTGGCCATCGTGGGTTTTGAGCAACGAAGCGCACAGCGCGGGGGTCAGCGTCATCGCCACCAACACCGAGAGAACCATGGCCGAGACAATGGTCACCGAAAACTGCCGATAGATAATCCCGGTGGAACCGCCGAAAAACGCCATGGGGATAAACACCGCGCTCAGCACCAGCGTGATGCCGACCAGTGCGCCGCTGATTTCGCGCATCGATTGACGCGTGGCCGCCACAGGCGATAGCCCCTCCCCCATCAGCCGCTCTACGTTTTCCACCACCACAATGGCGTCGTCCACCAGCAAGCCAATCGCCAGGACCATGGCAAACATCGTCAAGGTGTTGATCGAATAGCCAAACATCGCCAACACGCCGAACGTGCCCAGCAACACCACCGGCACGGTAATCGCCGGGATCAGCGTCGCGCGCAGGTTTTGCAGGAACAGGAACATGATCAACACCACCAGCACGATGGCCTCGCCCAAGGCCTTGACCACTTCCTCGATGGACAGGCTGACAAACGGCGTGGTGTCGTAGGCAATCACGTTTTTAAGCTGCATTTCAGTCGGGTAGAACGGCTCCATCTCCTTGAGCTTGGCCTTGACCGCCTTGCCGACGTTCAGCGCATTCGCGCCTGCCGCCAGTTGCACCCCCATGGCCGCCGCGGGCTTGCCGTTGAGGGCGGTGCTGATGTCGTAGCTTTCGCTGCCCAGTTCCAGGGTCGCGATATCGCCCAGCAACACCACGGCACCGTCGCTGCTGGACTTGACCACCACATCACGGAACGCTTCGACGGTCTGCAGTTTGCTGCGGGCGCTGATCGTGGCGTTCAACTGCTGCCCCTTGATCGCCGGCAATGCCCCCAGTTGCCCGGCGGAGACTTCGGTGTTCTGCGCCTCCAGGGCACTGCTGACGTCCGAAGGCATCAGCGCGTACTTTTCCAACAGGGCCGGGTCCAGCCAGATACGCATGGCATAGCCTGCCCCCAATGTCTGCACATCGCCGACCCCGTCTATGCGGCTGATGGAGTCCAGCAAGGTGGTGGAAATGTAGTCGCCGATCTGGGTGCCGGTCACGCTGGGGTCATCCGATGCCAGGGCGACAATCATCAGGAAGTCCGAGCCGCCCTTGGTCACGGTCAGGCCTTCGCTTTGTACCGATTGCGGCAGTCTCGACTCGGCTTGTTGCAGCTTGTTCTGTACCTGCATTTGGGCGACATCCGGGTCGGTGCCGGCGGTGAACGTCAAACTGATGCTGGCACTGCCCGCCGAACTGCTGGTGGCCGACATGTAGGTCAGGTTATCCAGGCCTTTCATCTGCTGTTCGATGACCTGGGTCACCGAGTCTTCCACGGTCTTGGCCGAGGCCCCGGTGTAGGTCGCGGAAATCTTCACCGTGGGTGGCGCGATGTCCGGGTATTGCTCCAACGGCAACTGGCTGATGGAGAGGCTGCCACCGAGCATGATCACGATGGCGATGACCCAGGCGAAAATCGGTCGATCAATAAAAAAGTGCGCCACGCTTAACCCTCCTTCACAGGGGTGGGTGGCGTGGCCGCTTGCGCGCTGGCGTCCTGCGCCTGGACTGCGGCACCGGCACGGACTTTTTGTCCGCCTTCGACAATCAACTGGTCACCCGCCTTGAGGCCTGCCGTGACCCACCATTGATTGCCCACCGCGCGATCAATGCTCAGCTGACGTTGTTCCACCTTGCCGTCGACCACCAGTAGCGCCGTGGTCACACCGCTGGCGCTGCGGGTCACTGCTTTTTGCGGAACCAGAATGGCCTGGTCATTGCGGGCCTGCTCCAGCACCGCGCGGACATACATGCCCGGTAGCAGCAGGTGGTCTGGATTGGCGAACTCCGCGCGCAGGGTGACGGTGCCCGTCCCCTCGTTGACACTGACGCCGCTGACCTTGAGCCGCCCTTGCTGGTTGTAAGTGCTGCCATCGTCCAGCTTCAGGCTGACCCGCGCCTGGCCGTCACCGTTGGACTGCAACACGCCGCTGGCCAGGTCCCGCTTGAGCCGCAGCAATTGCGTGGTCGATTGGGTAACGTCCACATAGATCGGATCGAGTTGCTGCACCGTGGTCAATGCACTGTCCTGATTGGCCACCACCAGCGCGCCAGGGGTCACGGTGGACGTTTCGATGCGCCCGCTGACCGGCGAGGTAATACGTGTGTACGCCAGGTTGATCCGGGCAGTTTCGACTTCCGCCTCGGCGACTTGCACATCGGCGGCAGCCGTCAGCAAGGTCGCCTGGGCGTCCTCGTTATCCTGCTGGCTGATGGCATTGATCTTCACCAGTTCCGCGTCGCGCCTGGCGGTGCTCTGCGCCGATTTAAGCGTGGCGCGAGCCTTGGCCAGGCTCGCCTGGGACTGCGCCAGCGCGGCGGTATAGGACGCCGCATCCAATTGGTACAGGGCCTGCCCGACCTTGACATCCGCGCCCTCGACAAACAGTCGCCGCTGGACGATGCCGCCCACCTGCGGACGGATCTGCGCCACCATGAACGCCTGGGTGCGCCCCGCCAACTCAGTGGTCAGCACCTGGCTCTGGGGCTTTATGCTGATCACCGAGACTTTGGGGGTGACCGCTTCAGGCGCCGGCTCGCCACCGGAGCAGCCACCCAACATGACCAGAATGATCAACGACAGGAAAACCGCGGCGGTTACCAGGAATTTGGCGATTATTTTCGTGGACATAGCTGCCTCTGCAAGACGGAATGGCTTGAGTCAGCGCCATCCTGCGAGGCAAATGTGCAGGAAAATTGAAGATTGCCCGACCGGGTTGAATCTTTCCGTCGCCAGGGCCTAAATGGTCCATCCATTCTTAACGGCCCACCTGCATGAAGTTGAGTATCTCCACCAAGCTGTTTATCGCGGTACTGGCCGGTGTGCTGCTGGTCATCCTGAGCATGGGCTTGGCGACGAGCTGGAGTTTTGGGCGCGGCTTTCTCGGGTATCTCAATGAGCAGGCGCTGGACCGCATGGCACCCGTGCTGCCACGCCTGGCCAGTGCCTATGCGCGTGAGGGGAATTGGGAGTTCCTGCGCAACCAGCCGGACCGCTGGTTTGACATTATGCGGCCCGAACTCGGCGAAGATCCGGCGAAGAACGACTTGCGTACCCCCATGGCCTCGGACCTGACGGGCGCGCTGTTTCGCATTGCATTGCTGGATAAACACAAAAAACGCGTGAACGGCTACCCGGATATCGGCAACGACGCCTTGTTGCGCCCGATCGTGGTGGCCGATGAAACCGTCGGCTGGCTGGCCGTGACCCCGTTCCAGAGCGTGACCGAGGCCGGCGGCGAACGGTTCCAGCAATACCAGTTACGCACCAGCCTGGTGATGGGCGCCTTTTCGCTGCTACTGGCGATGCTGATTGCCTGGTGGATCGCCCGCACGTTGTTAGAGCCGGTCAAACGGGTGGCCGCAGCGACCCATCGCCTGGCCAGCGGCGACTACAGCGGCCGCGTGGCGGTGGCCTCCAATGACGAAGTGGGCCAATTGGCCCGGGACTTCAATCAGCTCGCCTATACCCTGGAGCGCAATGAACAGATGCGTCGTGAGTTCATGGCCGATGTGTCCCACGAATTGCGTACCCCGCTGTCGGTGTTGCGCGGCGAGCTGGAGGCCATCGAGGATGGCGTGCGCACCCTGGACCCAGGCTCGATGAAGTCCTTGCAAGGTGAGGTCGGCATGCTCAGCAAGTTGGTGGATGATCTGTATGAACTGTCCCTGGCGGATGTGGGCGCACTGACCTATCGCAAGAGCGCTTGCGCACTGGAGCCGCTGCTGCGCAACAGTGTGGCGATGTTCCAGGAGCGCTTGCACGCCCAGCACCTGCGCATCGAACTGGACTTGCCATCCCAGCCCCTGGAACTGCTGGCCGACGCCAATCGCTTGCAGCAATTGTTTTCCAACCTGCTGGAAAACGCCGTGCGCTACACCGACCCGCAGGGGCTCATACGCATCCGCGCCGGCCTGGATCGCACCCACGTGTGCATTGACGTTCTAGACTCCGGCCCAGGCGTTTCAGCCGAACAACTGCCGCGCCTGTTCGAGCGTTTCTATCGCGGTGAATCGTCGCGCAACCGCGCCAGTGGCGGGGCCGGCCTGGGGCTGGCGATTTGTCACAGCATCGCCCTCGCCCACGGCGGCAGCCTCAGCGCCGCTCACTCCCCCCTCGGCGGTCTTTGGCTGACCCTGCGCCTGCCACGGAATACCTGACTCATGAGCGACGAAAGCCCGATCCTGATCGTCGAAGACGAACCGAAGCTGGCCGCACTGATGCGCGATTACCTGGTCGCCGCGGGCTACCCGACGCGGTGCCTGGACAACGGCTTGCAGGTGGTGCCGAGCGTGCGCGCCCAGGCACCGCGCCTGATCTTGCTCGACCTGATGCTACCCGGGCGCGACGGTATGCAAGTGTGCCAGGACCTGCGCGGGTTCAGCGCCGTACCGATCATCATGATCACCGCCCGAGTCGAAGAGGTGGACCGCCTGCAGGGCCTGGACCTGGGCGCCGACGACTACATCTGCAAGCCGTTCAGCCCGCGCGAGGTGGTAGCGCGAGTCAAGGCTATCCTGCGTCGCGGCCCGCAACTGCTGACCAGCACACCGCCGCGCCTGCTGATCGACGAAGCGCAATACCGTGCGTCACTCGACGGTATCGAACTGGACCTCACGCCGCTGGAACTGCGCTTGCTCAGCACCTTTGCACGTTCCGCCGGGCGGGTGTTTTCCCGTGACCAACTGCTCGACAACATCTACTCCGACCACCGTGTGGTCACCGACCGCACGGTGGACAGCCATATCCGTAACCTGCGGCGTAAGCTGGAGCAGGCATGCCCTGGGGAAACGCCCATCGAGTCGTTGTATGGGGTGGGTTATCGGTTTCAGCTTTCCGGGGGCTGAGGTTTTGTCGAGGCCAAGACCCGCCTCACCTGGACATCGTCCGCGAGGCTGTTATCAGACTTGATCGCACACAAATTGCCCGCGTGGTGGTGGTTGAGGTGCAAATAGTCCAGTACTGCTTCAAAAGTGCCTTTCGGGATCACAAGCGTTGTATCACCCACGGCAACCTTGACCCGATCAAGCGTCACACTATCAATAATGAACTCAGAACGTCGCGACGGCGTTTGAAGCGTTCCCAAGTCACCCAGCATTGCGTCTTGCCTGATGCACGAGACGCGCTTAGGGCGTGATTATTTCCTGAAGAAACGCTATGAATACATTGATGCGACTGGAGCCACGATGGTTGGGCAGATACAGCGCATTGATGCAGGTGCTTGCACTGCCTGGGTTGACCTCATATTGCTCCAACACCCGCGTCAGCCGACCTGCACTGACATCCTCACGTACCAGCCAATCGGCCAACAGCGTCACCCCGCCACCGGCCAAGGCAGCCTCGCGCAGAATGTCGGCATTGTTGCTTTGCAGCCGTCCCTGCACATTCAAGCGGATGAGGTCCTCATCCCCCTGGAATGTCCATTGGTGGTGGCCCATGCGGTAATCGAAACGTAAGCACTGGTGCTCCAGCAAGTCGCAAGGGTGTCGGGGCAGTCCGGTTCGTGCCAGGTATTCGGGACTCGCCACAACCCAGCGCTGGAACTCGCCCAACTGCCTGCTGATGATGTCGTCACTGACAACCGATGAACCAAGACGTACTGACACATCAATTTGTTCGCTGAGCAGGTCACTGATCTCGTCGCTCAGCAAGAGACTGATTTCCAGACCGGGATGGCGTTCAAGCAGCCGCCCCAAGTGCGGGGCGATGATTCGCCGGCCGAACTCCACCGGGACACTGACCCGCAGACGCCCCTGAGCTTCGCTGCCACGATCGGCAACGACGGCATCCGCTTCATCGATGGCCTCCAGGATCGCCACGGCCTTATCGAAATAGTGCTGCCCCGCCACAGTGACGCTCGTATTGCGCGTGGTGCGGTTGAGCAGGCTGGCGCCCAACTCACTTTCCAGCCCCGCGACCTGCCGCGTCACCGACGACGTGGAGATGCCGAGCTTACGCGCTGCAGATGAGTACCCCCCACAGCGTACCGTTTCGACAAACATTTTCAGCGCAAGCAACTTGTCCATGAACGGACTCCGAAATCGAAAGGTAAAGGTGGCGACTGTGCATGACCAGGCAATGGGAATCTTGCATGGCTGTGCTCAATGGCCTGATTAAAGAGGCCTGCGACCCTACAATTGATCGGATGACAATCAAAAAACGACAAATAACCGATTGATCAATAGAGTGGCATCCTGGGGCAGGTACAGGTTGGCCGGTGTGAACCGCACCATCAGGCTTGCGCGATGCCCATGATCCGATTGCCCATATTCACTCCCCAATCTGCCATGCGCTTGCCTTCTGCAAGTTGCTGTCGCTGCCAGGCCAGCAGTGCATGATCGAGGTCGCCGCTGTCATCGATTGTTTGCGCCAGGGACAGTGCATTGCGGGCGGCCTTGGCCGTGCTTCCGGCGGTATGAGGACGCGG
Source organism: Pseudomonas sp. FG86 (assembly GCF_057808775.1). Taxonomy (NCBI): domain Bacteria; kingdom Pseudomonadati; phylum Pseudomonadota; class Gammaproteobacteria; order Pseudomonadales; family Pseudomonadaceae; genus Pseudomonas; species Pseudomonas sp. FG86. Next base: position 93,973 of record NZ_JBMDIS010000007.1, read on the forward strand.
CACAAAAGCGGCATCCCCCGTCAACAGCACACGGCCAAACACCATTTGCGGGACGTTGAGATCAAGGATCGCCTGCACAAAAATATCCTTGGTCTGGCGAATCAGTTCCCGAAAAGCCGGGTTCGCCTGCCGCTCACCCATTTCCCGAATGTAAGCATCCTGCCCCGTGGCCAAGGCCCCGGGTGGAATGGAGTGACTACGCCGATGGCCATTGCGGTCAGTGAGCACAGCGTCCAGTTCCGGCCCTTGTGCAGCTTTCAAATACCACAGCCAATTGAACCGACGCTCGCCAGGATTAACGGAGCCATTCACGCCCGGGACCATGTATTCCAGCATCAGCGATTCAGGGTCCTGTTGAAAAACAAAGTCCTCGTAAAGCTGCGTTTTGGCGAAGTCTGGAAGTTGCTCTTCATCGACCAGCCCACGCCACACCACATACCCCGAATAAGTAGGTACCGCTCCAGGCAGCACCATGCTTCGTACGGTTGAACCCGCGCCATCGGCACCAATCAGCAGGTCACCCTCTGCACTGCCGCCATCTGCAAAAGTCGCAGTCACCCTGTGCTCATTCTGGGTCAGATCCACCAACGTCTTGCCACGGTGATAATGCTCGGCAGGAAACGCAGAAAATAATGCGCTGTATAGCGTATTCCATGACGTCTGAGTTTGCGGCATCGGCTCTTTATGCACGATGCTACCGACTCGATCCAGATAGAGACGATCATGGGACCGGACGCCGAGCGCACCTGCCGGATGAATGCCCGCATAGCGAAAATGGTGCAGGACATCCGCCTGCAGAACGATGCCCCCGCCACGACTGTCCATCGCCGCAGGGGATCGCTCGTAAATATCGACCTGCCAACCAATCGCGCGTAACGCCGTGGCGGCGAACAGCCCTCCCAGGGAACCACCAATGACCAAGGCCTTCGGAACACCTGAACGCTTCATTACCTTTCTCCTCGTTGCCGGGTGATTTCCCCGGCTGCGGTTTAGCGTTGCGTTATGCCAACACCGGATAGTCGATGTACCCCTTGGCGTCGCCGCCAAAAAAGCTGTTGCCGTCAGCCACGTTGAGTTCGTTACGGCCGCGCAAGCGAGCCGGTAAGTCGGGGTTGGCAATGAACGGGCGACCAAACGCGATGAGGTCCGCACGCCCCTGCGCAATGGCCTGTTCGGCCGTTTCGCCGGAGTAGCCTCCCGCCAACATCAGAACGCCGTGGAAGTCATTACGCAGTTGCTTGATGATCGCGTCCCAGCGTGGGTCGTTACTTTCATCGAGCACTGTGCCAACCATCATCGGTTCTACCAGGTGCAGGTACGCGAGATTCCAGTGATTGAGCCGGGATGCGATGTAGCCAAAGGTTTGTTCCGGGGTGTCATCGCCCATCCCCATGAAACGTCCCATCGGTGTCAGGCGGACAGCTACGCGTTCGGCGCCTACTTGCGCGGTCACGGCGTCCACGACTTCAAGCAGCAACCGGGCACGGTTTTCGATACTTCCACCGTAGCGATCACTCCGCTGATTGCTGGCGCTGTTGATGAATTGGTCGAGCAGGTAACCATTGCCGGCGTGAATTTCCACACCGTCCATACCCGCCAGGATCGCGTTGCGAGCGGCCTTGCGGAAGTCGGCAACGATCGCTTCGATCCCGGGAATGTCCAGCGCTTGAGGGACAGGTACATCACCCCATACGCCCTCGCCCTCTTCATTGAGGATGAAGGTCTTGCCGGGCACCGGTTGCGCGGTCGGCGCCACCGGCAAGCCGCCGCCAGGCTGGAACACCGGGTGCGACACTCGCCCCACATGCCAGAGCTGCAGGAAAATGCGCCCGCCTTCTGCGTGCACGGCCTCGCTGACCGCCTTCCAGCCCTGGATCTGCTCGTCGCTATGGATGCCGGGGGTCCAGGCGTAACCCTGGCCCTGCTGCGAAATCTGCGTAGCCTCGGTAATGATCAATGCGGCACTGGCACGCTGACGGTAGTACTCGACGTTCATCGATGTCGGTACGTTGCCCGGTTGCCCCGCCCGCGAACGAGTCAGAGGCGCCATGGCGACGCGGTGCTTGAGGGTGAGTTGGCCAAGTTTGATCGGGCTGAACAAGTGATGAGTCATGATGATTTCCTGAATGAATAGGGATTGGAAAAACGCCTTAAGCGGCTTCGCTTCGTTTCAGTATCCGGGTCATTATTTCGACGGGCTGGGCGCCACTGATCACGTCATCTGCGATCTGAATGCTGGGCACCGAGCGCACACCGGATGCCTTGGTTTGGGCTTCGAGCTTCAAGACTTCAGCCGTGCCTTCATCGGACTTGAGAAAGTCGACAATGACCGCTCGGTCCTGCCCGGTTTCGGCGGCGATGTCGGCCAGTATCGTGAGGTCGCCGATATCCCGCCCCTCGCCGAAGTACGCCTTGAAAATGGCCTTGACCAGCGTCGACGCGTCTCGACCCGCCTGTTGCTCGCGCCATACCAACCGATGCGCGGCCAGGGTGTTGGGCGTTTTTTTGACTCGCTCGTAATCGAACTCAAGCCCGACCGCCTTACCGGCGTGGGTGACCTGTGCGTCCATCGCCTGGCTACGTGCCCAACTGCCGAATTTGCCAGAGCGATAGACTTTGCGATCCATGCCTTGAACGGGCATGTCAGGGTTCAACTGATAAGGCAGGAAGCCGATGGGTCGGTCCGTTGATAAACCCGAAGCAGCCAGAGCGCGTTCGAGATGTTCCTCACCGATCCAGCACCATGGGCAGATGAAGTCGTAAGTCACTTGAATTGTGGATGAGTGCAAACTCATGACGGTCTCCGTGGTTGAGTGTTTCACCCCCCCAAGGTAGGGGCCGGAGCGCCGCCAGAGAATCCGTCGGTTGCACAACGTAGCTTTTCGCAAAACGCAACGATGTGCCGATCACGCCTTCGGCGCGCCACGGTCCTTGAGCGCCTGTCTTTGGGCAGGGGCGCACGCTGCGCGAGTTAGCGGTTGTTGATTCGGTCACCGTTGCGCCTGGCGCAATGTAGCGTTGCGCCTTGATGGGGTACTCCATCACAAGCACCCTCTCTAAGCTCACGTCATGGAAAATCGCCGTACGCCCATCGCACGCGGCGGATTGAAAAATCTGTCGTTAATTCAGCTCGAGAGGTAAGGCGATGAAGCGCAAAACGATCATCGGTGTCGTTCTGGCGATCGGCGTCGTGGGGTTAGGGTTTGCGTTCTGGATGATGTGGAGGCCGGAAATTGCCACGGTCAGCCAGCCCCTGAAGGCCGATCGCGAAACCCTGGACAGAGGCCGCCGCGTCGTCGAAGCCGGAGACTGTGCGGTCTGTCACACACGGCCAGGAGGCGCCTACATGGCCGGCGGTTTGCCGCTGGTAACGCCTTTCGGAACCCTCTTCACCACCAACATTACCCCGGACCCGGAGTCCGGTATCGGAAAGTGGTCGCTGGACGCCTTTGAACGGGCCATGCGTGAAGGCATCGCGCGTGACGGCCATTTCCTCTATCCGGCGTTCCCCTACGTGCATTATCGAAAGATGAGCGACGCCGATATCGCCGACGCCTATGCCTACCTGATGAGCGTGGACCCGATCACATACACCGCGCCGCAGAACCACATGGTCTTCCCCATGAACTTCCGTCCGCTGGTGTCCTTCTGGAACCTGTTGTTCCTGCATGGAGATCCGCTGGAGCCACTTCCCAACCAGTCAGCACAATGGAACCGCGGACGCTACCTGGTCGAGGGAGCGGGACATTGTTCATCCTGCCATTCGCCCCTGAATCTGATTGGCGGGGAAAAAAGCAGCGAGCGGTTCAACGGTGGTGTCGTCGACGGCTGGACTGCCCCTGCCCTGCGCGGAATGACCGAGGCGCAACACCCCTGGAACGAAGCCCAGTTGGTCGCCTATCTGACGGGCGAGGTCGCCGAAGGACACGGCGCAGCAGCGGGCCCGATGTTGCCGGTCAGTCTGAGCATCGCGCAATTGCCGACGGAAGATGCCCATGCCATCGCGCAGTACATTCTCGACCTCAAGAAAACCTCATCGGATGCCCCATCGCCGCCCTGCACTTCTGGGGTCAAGCCCAGCGCCAGAGCACTTATGGGCGCCTCATTGTTCGACGGCGCCTGCGCGAGTTGCCACGGCGGCGCGGCGCCGATGCGTGTCATTGAATCTCGGCCGGCGCTGGCGAACACCTCGGCGGTGATGGCGGACTCGCCACGCAATTTGATCCAGACCATCCTGCAGGGCATCCCCATGTCCAGCGCCGCTTCCAGCCACTACATGCCTGCCTTCGCCCCTAGCCTGGACGACACCCATGTGGCCGCACTTGCCGAGTACTTGCGCAACCAAAGTTGCGCGAACCGTCCCTGGACGGATCTCGACAAGACCATCAAAAGCATTCGGGCTCAGGAGCAGCAACCGTGATCACACTCGATATCAACGGCAAGACTCACGAACTGGACATCGCGGACGACATGCCCTTGCTGTATGCCTTGCGCAATCAAGTGGGGCTCAACGGCGCCAAATACGGCTGCGGTCTGGGTCAATGTGGCGCCTGCACGGTGCTAGTGAACGACAAACCGGTGTTTTCCTGCCTGACGCCCTGCGGCGCGCTGGCGGGCAAATCGGTGCGCACGGTCGAGAGCCTCGGCAGCGCTGACCAACCGGGTGCCTTGCAGAAAGCCTTTATCGAGGAACAGGCGGCCCAGTGCGGCTATTGCATCGCCGGAATGATCGTCCGCGCACAGGCGCTATTGGAAGCCAACCCCCATCCGGACGATGAAACGATCCGTCGCCACATGGCAGCCAACTTGTGCCGCTGCGGCACCCATGTGCGAATCCTCGCCGCTATCAAGTCGGTCATCGCGCAAGGGGGCAAGGTATGAAAACCTCAACGCAAAAAGTCGATCTGAGCCGCCGCGCCTTCATGATAAATGGCGCATTGGTGATGGGGTTCGCACTGCTCCCGGCTATTCCTCGCGCCTTCGCCGACACTGAAGTAGACACCTTGGGGACAGAGATCCTCGCCCCCGACCTGCCGGGCAGCCTGCGCGCCACTCCTCACCTGGACGCCTGGATCCGCATTGATGCGAAAGATGGCATCACCGTCTACACCGGCAAAGTGGAACTGGGCACTGGCGTCAAAACTGCGCTCCTGCAGATCGCCGCCGAGCGGCTGGAAGTGCCGCCCACGCTCATCCGTTTTCTCACCGCCGACACCGCACTGACCCCCAATGAAGGGTATACCGCCGGCAGCCATACGATCGTCGACAGCGGCACCGCGCTGTTCAACGCCGCGGCCCAGGTGCGTCAATTGTTGCTCGAGTCCGCGGCACGGCAATGGCATCTCAACGTCGACAGCCTGACCACGCGGAACGCGGTGATCTACGATGCGCAAGGCCGCAGCATGACCTACGCACAAGCCGTGGCAGGGGTCCAACTGCATCGTTTTGCATCGGCCAACTCGCCCTTCAAGCCAGCCAGCCGTTTCACCCTGATCGGCCAATCACTGCCTCGATTGGACATCCCGGCCAAAGTCAGCGGCGGTGCAGCCTATGTGCAGGACATGCGCCTGCCCGATATGCTGCATGCCCGCGTGATACGGCCACCCCGGCGCGGCAGTCAGCTTCTGGAGATTGACGAGGCCGCCCTCGGGAAACTGCCCGGTGAGGTGAAACTGATCCGCAACGGCAGCTACCTTGCCGTGGTCGCCACCGATGAATGGCTGGCGGTCAAAGCAATGCGCGAGGGCTATGCCACGGCCCGCTGGACAGCAGGTAACCCGCTGCCCGACTCGACACACATCCATCAACTCCTCACCGAATTGCCGGCGCGACGCTACCCGGTGAGTGCCAAGGGTGACCTCCCGCAACCGGTGCCGCGCGCCTACAAGGCCCGGGTGACCAAGCAATACCTGATGCACGGCTCCATCGGCCCCTCCTGCGCAGTGGCCTGGTTCAAGGATGGCACACTGACCGTGTGGACCCACTCTCAAGGTGTCTATCCATTGCGCGCGGGTATCGCCGAGATGGTCGGCCTGCCGGTGGCTCAGGTGCGGTGCATCCACGCTGAAGGCTCCGGTTGCTATGGCCACAACGGCGCCGATGACGCCGCCGCCGACGCCGCGCTGATCGCCATGGCCATTCCCGGCAAGCCGATACGGGTGCAATGGATGCGCGAACAGGAAAATCTCTGGGAGCCCTACAGCTCGGCCATGCTTGCCGAAGTGGAAGCAGGACTGGACGACAGCGGGCGGCTTCGCGACTGGACATACGAACTCTGGAGTACGCCGCACAACGAACGTATCGTCAACGCCGGGCGCCTGTTGCCGGCGTGGCTGTTGGCCAATCCCTTCACCCCGGCACCGTCGGTACCGATCGCTCAGCCCGAAGGCGACGGCGACCGCAATGCCGTTCCGTTGTATGAGATCCCCAACCTGAAGGTCGATCTTAACTTTGTACTGACCATGCCATTCAGGACCTCGGCCATGCGTTCGCTCGGTGCCCATATCAACATCTTCGCCATCGAGAGCACCGTCGATGAACTGGCGGCCAGGGCCACCGTCGACCCGGTACAATTTCGCCTGAATCACTTGAGCGATCCGCGAGCACGGGCGGTGGTGGAACGCGTGGCCGCTGAGTTCCGCTGGCCGCAAAAAGCAACGGGCCCCGGCAGCGGAATCGGCTTTGCCTTTGCCCGCTACAAAAACATCATGGGTTACTGCGCAATCGCCGTGCAGTTGCATGTGCAGCGCCAGACTGGACAGGTGACGATTGATCGCGTTGTCGCCGCCGTCGACGTGGGGCAAATTGTCAGCCCCGACGGGCTGCTCAATCAGATCCAGGGTGGCATCGTGCAGTCCGCCAGTTGGACGCTCTATGAGCGAATCCTCTATGACGCCAGCGGCATGCACAGTTTCGACTGGAGCGGCTATCCGATCATGCGTTTTCCGGATTTGCCGCAACAGGTCGAGGTCCACCTGATTGATCAGCCGGATCAGCCATTTCTTGGTGCGGCGGAAATCGTCCAGGGCCCCATGGCCGCAGCACTGGGCAATGCCATCAACGATGCCACCGGCAAGCGCTTGCTCGATCTGCCGCTGGCGCGACGTGGCTGGCAGGAGGCGCTGGAGTCATGACCGATCCGGGCGGTGTCGACTTTATGCCCTTCGGCCACAAGTCAGCCAGCCGATGCCGGCGAAACGTCTGAATCGGTAGCCAGGCGCACGCTCATGAGCGCCTGGCGCTCATGCAGCAACCCGTTAACGCGAACACGAGGAATCCCACTGATACACCTCGTCGTACACGCGGTCTATCCGTGCCTCTTTGCTGGGGAAATATCGATAGAGTTTTGCAGGCGCTTAAGCATTTCAAGGCTATCTCCTGACAGCATCGTTCGAAAACGAGCCTTCAGGCCCTAGCAATTCGCTGATGAAATCGATAAACGCATTGACGCGCTTGGAGCCACGATGATTGGGAAGATACAGCGCGGAAATGGCCGAACTGGCATCGTTCGGATTGATAACGAAAGACTCGAACAATGAAGTCAAATCACCGCTGCCAATATCGTCGTTGACGAGCCAGTCAGGTAACAGAGCCACTCCACCGCCCGCCAACGCAACCTCACGCAAAACCTCGGCATTGTTGCTTTTGAAGCGGCCCTCAATCGGTACTCGAGTCTCCTCACCTTCCTTTAAGAAAGTCCACACCTGTTGCTTTGGGCCGTAACTGAAACGCAGGCACTCGTGCTGCATGAGGTCCATGGGATGTTCAGGAAAGCCATGTGCATTCAGGTACTCGGCACTGGCCACCACCCGGCGCTTGAAATGACCGACTGGACGACTGACGACACCATCCATGGCGGCTGCCGATCCCAATCGAATCGCCAGATCGACGCGCTCCCCCAGTAATTCAACGATGTCATCGGAGAGCGTCATGTCCAACACAAGTTGAGGGTATCGCTTCAACAGCGAGGCAATATGAGGTGCAATCAGACGACGCCCCAGCGCTACGGGCACGGAAATACGAAGATGGCCCGCAGGGAGTTCCCCGCGGTCACTGACCGAGGCATCCGCCTCGGCGACAGCATTCAGCACTTCCCGCGCTTTCAAGTAGTAGGCGGCCCCGGCATCTGACAATGAGATTTGACGCGTGGATCGATTAAGCAAGACAGCGCCCAGTTCCGCCTCAAGCCCATCGATCATCCGAGTCACAGAAGACGTCGCCAGGCCTAACTGTCGAGCGGCAGAAGAAAAGCCCTTCGAATCCACAGCCTGGACGAACATCTTCAATGCGAGCAGCTTGTCCATGACACTCCTTGACTCACCCGTTGTTCATATTGAGCATTGTGCCAGTTCGGGTCCGACGAGAAACCACCGAGAAGACGACTAGAGCTACCAGCGACAATGCGCTTCCCACCGCAGCAATCGCCAGCCAGCCGGCATGTTCATAAAGCAAACTGGCTACCGAAGAACCGATTGCACCCCCAATAAAGATACTGATCATGTACAACGCATTCAGACGGCCTCTGTTGGCAGTGCCCAATGCATAGACAGCTCGCTGGCCAAGCACCATGTTCATTTGCACTGCAAAATCCAGCGCTATCCCGGTGACGGCCAACCCAATCACACCGTAAAAGGGATTGATGAAGGCCGGAAGGAAACTCAATACACCCAGCACCATGGCCACCTGCGACGCTCGTCGAGTATGGCCTGCATCGGCAAGACGGCCACTGATAGGTGCGGCAATGGCACCGATGGCGCCAACCAGAGAGAAAATCGCAATCTGACTTTGCGTGAGGCCGAACTCACGACTCAATATCAATGGCACAGCGGTCCAGAACAAACTGAACGCCGCAAACATCAGCCCCTGATAGAGCGCGCGCTGACGCAGCACGGGCTCGCGGCAAAACAGTTGGCCAAGGGACATCAGCAATTGGCCGTAAGACGCACGATGGGTCGGTTGCCATTTAGGCAGGGTCATGCCAATCACGATGGCGATAACGAGCATCAAGGCGGCGGCCCCGACAAACACCACCCGCCAGCCCAAATGATCGGCAACCAGGCTCGACAGAGGCCGCGCCAGCAGAATCCCTAGCAGCAAGCCCCCCATAATCCCGCCAACCACCCGACCGCGAGACTCTTCCGATGCCAGATGTGCCGCCAACGGAATAAGCATCTGCACGGAGACTGAGCTGAAACCGATGAGTGCCGACACCACTAGAAATACACTCGGCTGCTTGGATAAACCGGCGGCGACCAGGCTGAAGATCGTAATCACGATCGTCGCGATCATCAGCCGACGGTTTTCTAGCAGGTCCGCCAAGGGCACCAGGAAAAACAATCCGAGCGCATAACCAATCTGGGTCAGCGAAACGATGAAACTCGCGCTCCCACTCGACATGCCGATATCCGGGGCGATCAAGCTAATAATCGGTTGTGCGTAATAGATGTTGGCCACGATGGCACCGCAACAAAAAGCAAACAGAAGCACCAGCCCCTTTGTCATTGATGCTTTTTGTATCGTCGCTGCTGTATCACGTGTAGAAAGGCCCATGCCATAGACTCCTGAGGTTCGACAGCGGTGACCTTCCAACGAAGGTCACTCGCATTCATGTTTGCCAGGCCAACAACATAGGCGGCAGTGCACCTCGAGAGAATATGGCCGGGACGCAACGTCGCGTTGCGTCGTGCGCAAGAGATGCCCGGGCTGAGTCGATAACAGCAACTGCACACCTCAGGTTTGGACGCCATCAGAGCGCCCTATTGATATGTCCAAATTCATTAGGCCAGCTCATATCTGGCGCGAGCGCTCAAGGCGGTCAGCGAGGCGGCGAGCAGCTACGCGGGATGGAAGGAAGAGGAGATGCCAGGCTTCCACGAAGTGCGAGCTCTGTCGCTGCACCTGTAAGAGAAAGCCGGAAAGGATGGGCAAAAGATCACTGGTCATGCGAGCGAGGGCATGACCAAAAACCACCAGCGGGACCACGATGAAATCATCTGGGCAGAAGCAATCCCGGACCTGAATATCAGTGAAATCACCGGGTAGTTTTGCGCTGATTTTGCGCAGGCACAAAAAAGCCGATCTGTTAGATCGGCTCAATTGTCTGATTTTACTCAGGAATAATGGTCGGGACGGAGTGATTCGAACACTCGACCCCTAGCACCCCATCTCCTTTTTCATACGTCTTGAAAGCTTCCAAAGTTTTACTCTGGATTTTTCCAAGCGAGTATTTACTTGAGCTCCAGCGGTGTTCTGCTCTACGAGACTCCAGTAACGTCCATCAAGAGCCGGCGTTTTTGTGGGGGTAAAAGTAGGGGGAGTCCATTTCATGGCCAAAATTACCATCAAAGAACTCGAGTCGCTGACCGCCAATGATGCCGGCCGAATCCTCAGAGAGGATGGCAATCTGGCCGGTCGAATCTCAGTTCGGTGGGAAGACAACGGGGGTTTCCTTCATAGGTTCATGGTCGAGGATTGATGTTGTTCAAAGCATGTGCCCTGCCCAGATTTCGCGACCTACTAGATCGGCAGCAATCTCGATGAACGCATCCCCAACAAATTTTGCAGCCGGGCTGACTCGCCTGTCCGCGGGAAATACCTGGACCAATTTACGCATGGGAATAGGGTCGACCAAAGGTGCAGCACTGAGCACTCCCGATTCAATCTGCGTATAAATCGATGCCAGTGGCAAAGCTGTCAAACCGAAGCCATTGCGAACCAGGTCAATCATCGCGCCGAAGGAGTCGGCTTCAACGCTGGTTTTGAGCTTGATACCGACTTCACGCGCACAATTATCCAAAATCACGCGAAGACTGTGGCGGGCGCTTGGCAACACCAATTGCTGCTCAGCCAAAGACTCGAATGACACCGGCGCATCCAGGCGCAGCTTGGCGCTGGCGGGCCCCACCAGCAGCAGGTTTTCCATCATCACCGGCACGATACGCAGCGTATGCAAGGGTTGGGGATCGTAAGAAATCGCCAGCTCCAATTCGCCACGCTGAACCCAATCCAGCAGGTAACCGCTAAAGGCGGAGGAGAACCTGATGGCGAGATTCGGATGCTCTTCTTTGATTTTCCGAACCAGCGGAACGGTGACAATTTCCGCAACCGTCGGTGTTGTACCGATCACCACTGTACCCCGAAATGAAGACTTCCCGCCCACGACCGAACTTCGAATGGACTCCATCTCTTCCATGATCCGGGTGGCATGCGCCAAGACTTCACGGCCGGCATCGGTAATTTCCATGCCTCGACCATGCCGATCAAAAAGGTAGGCCCCGAGTTCTTTTTCCAACAGACGAATTTGCCTACTCAGTGCCGGCTGTGCGATGTGAAGCCGGTCGGAAGCCTTGCTGAGACTGCCTAGCTCGGCCACATGAATCAGGGTCTTGAGTTGAACGACATCCATTACCAGGCCAGTCAAAGTCGGGCTCGGCGCGAAATGCGTCGAAGGTAGAGTCAGTGTAAACACATTAGCGCCCCTTGGAATGCCGCAGAATCCGCGCCGCATGGGGAGTCGCGGCTTACGAGCAGCTGTATACCCTAGCCAGCCGGGGCTGCAAGACAAGCTATAGAATTTCGGTATATCAGTTAGACCTGGCTGACGGCTTATTACCCTCGTCACTCTGCGGTAGCGTGCAATCAACGTCGACGCCAAGGGCGATCGACTGACGACAAGAATAAGATTCGAGGGTTTACGCCATGACTTACTACATTTCTCGTTACCTGACCGACCCGCCTAATACCGTCAGTGAGCAGCTGACCTCTCGTACACATCCCCCCTCTTCATTTGCCTTGGTCGTCAAAGGATCACTGCAACTGCGTTAAGCACATCAACCCATCGAGCTAGCAACGTCGGACACGCATCAGCGTGCGCCTCGTATCGTCTCGCCTTGAAAAAAGGGTGAACAAAATGTCCGCATCAACCAGCGACTCAACACTCCACACTGAAAAGTCCGATCAGATGAAAAGTCCGAATCGCGTCAGAGCCATCATGGGTGCCTGCTCGGGCAATCTGGTGGAGTGGTACGATTTTTTCATTTACGCCTACACCGCCATCTACTTCGCGGCTTCGTTTTTTCCCAAAGGTGACACCACGAGCCAACTGCTCGCTACAGCCGGCGTTTTTGCCGTCGGTTTTTTCATGCGCCCTCTCGGTGGCTGGATTTTCGGCTGGATTGCCGACACCCGTGGCCGCAAGGTCTCAATGATCATTTCGGTGTTCATGATGTGCGCCGGTTCGCTATTGATCGCCGTCATGCCCACCTATGAAACGATAGGTATGGCTGCGCCAGTCTTGCTCGTCGTCGCCAGACTGATTCAGGGCCTGTCTGTAGGCGCAGAGTACGGTACAGGTGCCACCTACATCAGTGAAATCGCGACGCCGGGACGACGCTGTTTCTATGGGTCGTTCCAGTACTTCACCATCATCGCGGGCCAACTCCTGGCGCTGATGACCGTGGTCATTCTTCAACAAACCCTCACCGGCGAGGAACTGCGGGAATGGGGCTGGAGAATTCCTTTTTTCATCGGTGCATTGAGTTCCATCGTGGTGGTGTATCTGCGACGCGCCATGCATGAAACCGCCACCAAAAAAGACATGAACCGCAAAGATGCCGGTTCGCTGCGCGGCATGTTCAAACACAAACGTGCCGTTGCACTGGTAGTAGCGTTCACCATTGGCGGTTCGCTTTACTTCTACACCTTCACCACCTACATGCAGAAATTTCTAGTGATCTCTGCAGGGTTTAGTCCGGAAACGGTGAGTTTCATCATGACGGCGGCACTGGTTGGCTTTATGTTCTGCCAGCCGCTCTTTGGTCTGCTCGCCGACCGTATCGGAATCAAAGCTCACATGTTGATGTTTTCTGGATTGGCCATGCTGCTGGTGATCCCTCTGCTCTATTCACTGCAATCAGTCAGTAGTCCGTTTACGGCGTTCCTGCTGGTATTTGGCGGCCTCGCTATCGCATCGCTTTACACTCCCATTGCCGGGATCGTCAAAGCTGAGCTTTTCCCACCTGCGGTACGTGCGTTAGGCGTGGGCTTTCCGTATGCGGTAGGCAATGCGGCATTCGGCGGCACCGCGGAATACGTCGCCTTGTCGCTGCGGTCACAAGGTACAGAGGAGTATTTTTTCTTCTATGTCGCGGCTGTCGTGACCATCACTTTCATAGCCGCAATGCTGATGCCGAACCTGTCACGCTATGGTTACATCAGCGGTTCGGGTGAGATTGAAGAACGAACCGGACTGAGGGGTTGCACTAAGTCGCACGCTGCGAGGATCTGAAGCACTGACGATTACTGCGGTTAGTTAAAGGGCCCATGACGATCCCTGGGCCCTTTTAACCATCCCTGAGTAGCGGATGCTACCTGCGTTGAAGAAGCCACGCTCAACTGCCCCCACCATCATAGGTAGTTGCACGTGACTGAAACTTTCTGGTGAAGGCACGTCATTGACTCCTTGAGCGAAAGGTAACGCCGAACCAGGCCTACAACTTCAAGGGGATCGTATGTTCTGTAAATTCCTGGAAGCAGATGTGGCCGTGGAACATGGCAGTGATTTTGGTCTGGGTCCTTAAATCCGTATTGCCTATGCACTGGATGATGCTTCATTGCGCCGGGCTTGCGAGACGATCCGTACATTCTGCACACCGCTGCGTTAATCATTCCCCCTTCCCATAAAGCGTGGCTATCGCATTTACCCGACATGCCACGCATTCCCGAACCAGCTATACAAAATGGGCATATCTCAAAGACAAAAACGGTAGTCGTCCTTCTCCTCCAGCACTCCCAGAATGGGTGAAAACACAAAAGCAGCACTGCTTGGGAGATGAGTATGTCAACAGAAGCTGAACAAATCGTGGGACAGGATTGGCAGGAGGACGTGTTCCGCGTGCTCAAGGCCCATGACGTCAAACACGTGGTCTTCGTCCCGGATGCAGGCCACTCGGCGGCGATCCGTATGTCGTATGCAGACCCGGACATCAAGGCTGTTGTCCTCACCACCGAGGAAGAAGGCATCGGCTATCTCGCCGGCGCATGGCTTGGCGGCGAACGCGGTGCCCTCCTGATGCAGTCCAGCGGCGTCGGTAACTGCATCAACACTCTGGCACTTCAAGTCTGTGCCGGCTTCCCGCTGTTGATGGTGGTCACCATGCGCGGCGACTGGGCCGAATTCAACGCATGGCAGAACCCTATGGGTCAGGCCACCGAAGCCTCCCTGAACCTGATGAAGGTCATGACCTGGCGCGCGGACGTTCCGGAAGACGTCGCCCCGTTGCTGCACGGTGCCGCGACCATGGCCTTCAACGGTGATTCGTCCACTGCCCTGCTGCTCGGTCAGCGCCTGATTGGAGAAAAGAAATGGGTCAAGTAAGCGCAAACCACACTCTGTGCCGCCGCGAAGTGGTCAAGGCCTTGCTGGCCGACCGCAAAGACGTGCTGGTCGTGACAGGCCTGGGTTCAGCGTCCTATGACGTCATGGCCGCCGGTGACAACGATCTGAATTATTACCTCTGGGCCGCCATGGGCAGCGCAATCACTGTGGGTCTGGGCCTGGCGAATGCGCAGCCAAACAAATCGGTGGTGGTGGTCACCGGTGATGGTGAGTTGCTCATGGGGTTCGGCGCACTGGCCACGGTGGCACTGCAGAAGCCTGCCAACCTGACCATCGCTGTGCTGGATAACGGTCACTTCGGCGAAACCGGCATGCAAGTCAGCCACGCCGGTTTTGGTATTTCCCTGGATCAGGTCGCAAAGACTTGCGGCTTCAGCTGGACCGATGAAATCCGTGACATGGAAGGCGTACATAACTTGCGCGAGCGCTTTGCAACTCGCGATGGCGTCAAGCTAGCGACGATAAAAATCAAGGCGGAAAACCCGCCACGGGTGCTGCCACCGCGCGATGGTCACTACATCAAGAATCGCTTTCGTGCTGCGCTGGGTTTCAACCCGATCTGACCATTCTATGCCCGTACCCGGTCACGCAGGGCCGTTGTCATGCGTGACGCGTTGAGGAGAACAATAATGACTGACCGCAACTCTGAGGAACTCAATGCCATCCGCGAGGGCGTACGCGCTCTTTGCGCTGAATTCGATGCGGCTTACTGGCGTAAAGTCGACGAAGAAAAAGGCTTCCCGGAAACCTTCGTCAAGGCCCTGACCGATGCCGGCTGGCTGGCGGCGATGATTCCTGTCGAGTACGGCGGCTCCGGCCTCGGACTGGCCGAGGCCTCGGTAATCCTGGAAGAAGTGAATCGCTGCGGTGGCAACTCCGGCACCGTTCACGGGCAGATGTACAACATGTTCACCCTGCTGCGTAACGGTAGCGAGGCACAGAAAAGTTACTACCTGCCGAAACTGGCCAGCGGCGAATTGCGCCTGCAATCGATGGGAGTGACAGAGCCGACTACCGGTACTGACACCACCAAGATCAAGACCACCGCCGTACGCAAAGGCGACAAGTACGTCATCAACGGACAGAAGGTCTGGATCTCGCGAATTCAGCATTCCGACCTGATGATCCTGCTGGCGCGTACGACCCCTCTGGCCGACGTGAAGAAAAAGTCCGAAGGCATGTCGATCTTTCTCGTCGACCTGCGTGAGGCCATCGGTAACGGCCTGACCGTGCAACCTATCGCCAACATGGTCAACCACGAAACCAACGAGTTGTTCTTCGACAACCTCGAAATTCCTGCCGACAGCCTCATCGGCGAGGAAGGCAAAGGTTTCCGCTATATCCTGGATGGCCTGAACGCCGAGCGCACACTGATCGCCGCCGAATGCATTGGCGACGGTCGCTGGTTTATCGAAAAAGCCAGCGCCTATGCGCGTGATCGCGTCGTGTTCGGACGCCCTATCGGGCAGAACCAAGGCGTTCAGTTCCCCATCGCTGAAGCACACATTGAAATCGAAGCGGCTGACTTGATGCGCTGGCGTGCTTGCGAGGAATACGACAGCGGTATCAACGCCGGGGCCAGCGCCAACATGGCCAAGTACCTGGCGGCGAAAGCCTCTTGGGAAGCCGCCAATGCGTGCTTGCAGACCCACGGCGGTTTTGGTTTTGCCTGCGAGTACGACGTCGAGCGCAAATTCCGTGAAACCCGTCTGTATCAGGTTGCTCCCATCTCCACCAACCTGATCCTGTCGTACGTTGCCGAACACCTGCTCGAACTGCCGCGCTCCTTCTAAAGGATCAGCGTAAAGCCCAGTGCGTCGGCTTAAGCAGGCGCGACTGGGGAGCCATGACAAGAGAGATAATAATCATGAGCCAACCCAAAGGCATCCGTCCGCTCGATGGCATTACTGTCGTCAGCCTTGAGCATGCCATTGCAGCGCCCTTCTGCACCCGACAATTGGCCGACCTTGGTGCGCGTGTAATCAAGGTCGAACGCCCCGGCACGGGGGACTTCGCCAGAGGTTATGACCAACGTGTCAATGGTCTCGCCTCGCACTTCGTCTGGACCAATCGCTCGAAAGAAAGCCTGACCCTCGATCTGAAACAAGATTCGGCCACCGAGGTGCTGGACAGTTTGCTGGCCACTGCCGATGTCCTGGTGCAGAACCTGGCGCCGGGTGCCGCAGCACGAATGGGACTTTCATTTGAGGCTTTGCATCAGCGGTTTCCGCGCCTGATCGTTTGTGACATTTCAGGCTACGGCGCAGGCGGCCCCTATGAAAAGAAAAAAGCCTATGACCTGTTGATCCAGAGCGAAGGCGGATTTCTTTCGGTCACCGGAGGACCGGGTGAGGACGAAATGGCCAAGGCAGGTTGCTCGATTGCTGACATTGCGGCCGGCATGTACGCCTACACCGGAATTCTGTCAGCCTTGCTGTTGCGTGGACGCACTGGCGAAGGTAGCCACCTCGATGTGTCCATGCTGGAAAGCCTGGTCGAGTGGATGAACTACCCGATGTACTACGCCTACGACGGCGCTACACCTCCCCCTCGCGCCGGCGCCGCGCACGCCACGATTTACCCCTATGGTCCCTTCCCCATCGGTGACGGCACCACAGTAATGCTGGGTTTGCAGAACGAACGAGAGTGGCAGCTGTTTTGCGACAAGGTACTGCTGACGCCTGAACTGGCGAAAGACGAACGTTTCTCTGCCAACTTCAAGCGCGTCGAAAACCGCCAGGCGCTGCGGGCACTCATCGTTGAATCGTTCTCCACACTTAATTTCGATGCCGTGTTTGATCGGTTGGAGCAGGCGCAAATTGCCAACGCTCGGGTCAACGACATGCAAGGTGTTTGGGACCATCCGCAACTTCAGGCACGTGATCGCTGGCGGGAAGTCGAAACCTCTGCCGGCACCGTGCCCAGCTTGATTCCTCCAGGCAGCAATAGCGCATTCGAACCACGTATGGATGCCGTACCGGGCCTCGGCCAGCACACCGAACAGGTGCTCAGGGAACTGGGGCTAGGTACGGATCGTATTGAACAAATGCGCTCAGCCGGGGCGATTTAACCTTGAGCTGAACACAAAAAGCCTGCCTGCAACGATCAAAGTTTTTGAGAGAACACTGCCCAATGAAGATCCTGGTAGCTGTGAAACGAGTAGTCGACTACAACGTGAAAGTTCGCGTCAAGGCGGACAATTCCGGCGTCGACCTCGCCAACGTGAAGATGTCGATGAACCCATTCTGCGAAATCGCCGTGGAAGAAGCCGTACGCCTGAAAGAACTCTTTATAAAAGAAGGGCGCGTTGCGACTGAAATCGTCGTCGTTTCCGTCGGCCCGACCACTGCTCAAGAGCAACTGCGCACCGCGCTGGCTCTGGGTGCCGACCGCGCCATCCTCGTCGAATCCGCTGAAGATCTGACTTCCCTGGCCGTTGCCAAACTGTTGAAAGCTGTTGTCGACAAGGAACAGCCGCAGCTGGTGATCCTTGGCAAACAAGCCATCGACAGCGACAACAACCAGACTGGCCAGATGCTCGCTGCATTGAGCGGCTACGGTCAGGGCACCTTCGCTTCGAAAGTCGAAGTGTCCGGCGACAGCGTTGCCGTGACCCGCGAAATCGACGGCGGCGCGCAGACCGTTTCCCTGAAACTGCCCGCCATCGTCACCACCGACCTGCGTTTGAACGAGCCGCGCTACGCGTCCCTGCCAAACATCATGAAAGCCAAGAAGAAGCCTCTCGAAGTGCTGACTCCGGACGCTTTGGGCGTTTCCACCGCCTCCACCAACAAGACCGTGAAAGTCGAAGCGCCGGCTGCACGCAGCGCGGGTATCAAGGTCAAGTCGGTGGCTGAACTGGTCGAGAAACTGAAAAACGAAGCGAAGGTAATCTAATCATGACTATCTTGGTAATCGCTGAACACGACAACAAGGTAGTGGCTCCGGCCACCCTGAACACTGTGGCTGCCGCTGCCAAAATCGGCGGCGACATCCACGTTCTGGTCGCTGGCCAGGGCGCTGGCGCCGTGGCTGAAGCCGCTGCGAAAATCGCTGGCGTGGCCAAAGTGCTGGTGGCCGACAACGCTGCCTACGCTCACCAGTTGCCGGAAAACGTAGCGCCGCTGGTAGCCGAGCTGGGCGCTGGCTACAGCCACATCCTGGCTGCCGCGACTTCCAACGGCAAAAACATCCTGCCGCGCGTTGCCGCTCAGCTGGACGTTGACCAGATCTCCGAGATCATCTCGGTGGAAAGCACTGACACCTTCAAGCGCCCGATCTACGCCGGTAACGCCATCGCTACCGTTCAGTCGAACGCTGCGGTCAAAGTGATCACCGTGCGTGCCACCGGTTTCGACCCGGTGGCCGCTGAAGGTGGTTCGGCTGCTGTTGAAGCGGTGGCTGCTGCGCACAACGCTGGCACCTCGAGCTTCGTTGGCGAAGAGCTGGCCAAGTCCGATCGTCCTGAACTGACCGCTGCCAAGATCGTCGTTTCCGGCGGTCGCGGCATGCAGAACGGCGACAACTTCAAACACCTGTACGCCCTGGCCGACAAGCTGGGCGCTGCCGTCGGCGCTTCGCGCGCCGCGGTCGACGCAGGTTTCGTACCCAACGACATGCAGGTCGGTCAGACCGGCAAGATCGTTGCTCCACAGCTGTACATCGCGGTCGGTATCTCCGGCGCGATCCAGCACCTGGCCGGCATGAAAGACTCCAAAGTGATCGTTGCGATCAACAAGGACGAAGAAGCGCCGATCTTCCAGGTGGCCGATTACGGCCTGGTGGCAGATCTGTTTGAAGCGATTCCAGAAATGGCTGCCCTGGCCTGATCACTGACCGACTGGAGCAAAGAATATGAGCAACAGTTCCGATTTTTCCGCCTGGATTGGACGACGTCAGGAAAGCCAGGACCGGATTAGTTTCACTCTGGTCAAACGCATTGCCGCGACATTGGGCGAGTCGGCTCCACAACCCGGTGAGCCGCTGCCGCCCCTGTGGCACTGGGCATTTTTTCAGGAGCCGGTGGGTGCCAGCGAACTGGGGCCGGACGGCCATCCAGCGCTTGGGGGATTTTTGCCGCCGGCCCATAACCGTAATCGCATGTGGGCGGGAAGCCGAATTGAGTTTTTCCAGCCATTAAAAGTGGATGCTGAAGTGACCTGTGTATCGACCATCCTCAACGTCGAGGAGAAGCACGGTCGCACGGGTTCCTTATTGTTCGTCACAGTACGCCATGAGTTTTTCCAGGACGGCAAACGCACCCTTCAAGACGATCAGGACATTGTTTACCGTGAACCTTCCCCGCCCAAACTGAACGGTACCGAAAAGCTACCTGAAGGCCAATGGCAGGAACGAATAGAGCCCACTCCAACCCTGCTGTTTCGCTATTCCGCAGTGACCTTCAATGGTCATCGTATTCACTATGACTGGCCGTATGTGACAGAGACCGAAGGTTATCCGGGGCTGGTGGTACATGGTCCATTGATCGCAACGTTAAATTTGCGTGCCTTTACCAAAGCGCATCCAACTGCGCGTCTGGAGCGTTTCGCATTCCGCGGAGTACGACCTCTGATTTCGCCTAAGCCTTTCGAGGTGGGCGGACGTCTAATCGAAAACGGCAAGGCACAGGTCTGGGCTGGCAATCAGGACGGCACAGCACAGATCGGAGAGATCGAGTTCAGCAATGGAGCAACGCCATGAGCAAATCAATTGTTCGCTCCGCCCTGTTTGTGCCGGCCACTCGACCAGAGCGCATCTCAAAAGCTATTGCCACCGGGGCGGATCGGGTCATCGTTGACTTGGAAGATGCCGTGCAAGAAAACCTCAAGGAGCAGGCGAGGGATAATCTCGATGCATTTCTGAGCGAAGCCCCGGATGCACGAATTCTGGTCCGAGTGAATGCCCCGGATCACTGGGCGCATGTTGCGGATCTGGATCTTAGCCGACGCCACGCCGGCGTTATCGGAATTCTGCTGCCCAAAGCAGAAAGCGCGAAACAGGTCACCACAGCTGCCGGTACCGAAAAGCCGATTTGGCCAATCATCGAGAGCGCCATGGGCTTGTCAGCACTCAACGAAATTGCCGGCACTAAAGGCGTTGAGCGCTTGTCGTTCGGTAGTCTGGATCTGGGTCTGGACCTGAACCTGTCTACTGGCAGCCCTGCCGCTGAAGAAATCCTTAGCCATGCGCGCTACGCCGTTTTGCTTGCCACCCGGGTTGCCGCGCTCGCTCCAGCGTTGGATGGGGTATTTCCGTCGATCCAGGACACCGCAGGGCTGCTACACGCTGTTCATTTTGCACGCGACATGGGCTTTGGTGGCGCGCTGTGTATTCATCCAACCCAAGTCGCGATCATTCATCAGGCGCTGAAACCAAGCCAGAAAGAATTGCACTGGGCGCAACGCATTATCGAAGCCGCTCGTTCAGGTGAAGGCGTTTTCGTGCTGGATGGGCAAATGGTCGATGCGCCGGTCATTGGTCGCGCACAATCCATTTTGGCTCGCGCGATCTGATTCAAAACCGGCGCTGTTGCTTAGAAGCTATGCATCCATTCCCATCCTACAGGACGGTGTCATGACTAACGTTTCCGGCCTTAGACCCGTGGCATCGATCATCACTGCGCGGGACGCCGCACATGCTCTGGAACTGGCCAATGACAGTGAATTCGGGCTCGCCTCGACCATCTACACGAGCAATGTCGAACTGGCCCAGAAGCTGGCCGGCGAACTGGAAACCGGAGGCGTATTCATCAATGGCTATTGCGCAACCGACCCACGCGCCACTTTCGGCGGCGTAAAGAAAAGCGGTTTTGGCCGTGAACTGTCGCATTTCGGTGTGCGCGAATTCTGTAATGCACAGACCGTCTGGCTGGACCGTCACTAACAACAAGCGAGTCGCCAAGCCCCGCGAGACCTCTCGCCTCACCCTAATGAGGAGCTTTTGATGCGTGCCTTCCCTGCAATCCTGAGCGTTACCCTGACTGTGGCCTTAAGTAGTACTGCCCTCATGGCTGCCGAACCCACCGGCACGCTTAAGAAAATCAAGACCTCGGGGACCATCACCCTGGGTCACCGAGACTCGTCCATTCCCTTCTCTTATATTGCCGACGGATCCGGTCAGCCGGTGGGCTACTCCCATGACATTCAATTAAAGATTGTCGAGGCTATCAAGCAAGAACTCGGTATGCCCAAGCTGAACGTACGGTACAACCTGGTGACATCACAGACGCGTATCCCACTGGTGCAAAACGGCACTGTGGACCTGGAGTGCGGCTCCACAACCAATACCGCCGAGAGAGCTCGGCAGGTCGACTTCTCGGTCGGCATTTTTGAAGCCAGCACCCGCCTGTTGGTCAGGAAGGATTCGGTTTACAAGGACTTTCAAGATCTCAACGGCAAGAACGTAGTGACTACTGCTGGCAGCACTGCCGAGCGGATGCTCAAGGTCATGAATGCCGAGAAAAAGATGAACATGAACGTAATCTCTGCCAAAGACATTGGCGAGTCTTACCAAATGCTCGAGTCCGGCCGCGCCATTGCGTTTATGCAGGACGACGCATTGCTGGCGGGCGAGATGGCCAAGGCAAAGAAACCGGAAGATTGGGTGGTGACCGGCACCCCGCAATCCAACGAAATCTATGGTTGCACAATGCGTCGGGGTGATCCGGATCTCAAAAAAGTCGTGGATGACTCGATCAAGTCACTTTTTGTCTCGGGTGAAATCAACGCCATCTACGATAAATGGTTTACTCAGCCCATCCCTCCCAAAGGCTTGAATCTCAAATTCCCCATGAGCGCAGAGCTCAAAACAATCATCGCCCAACCCAACGACCAACCGGCGCCGGAAAAGGCTCTTTAACGGCCGTCCCCTTCTGCTCGAGCGACCAGGACACAGCGAGGCACTCTTCTCGCGCCATGACCTTTGTAGCTGCTGAAGATTCCACCAAGAGCCAGAGTTTTTGTAGGGGTAAAAACACCTAAAAACAAAAAAGGGTCGCGAGATAAAATCTCGCAACCCTTTGAATTATATGGTCGGGACGGAGTGATTCGAACACTCGACCCCTAGCACCCCATGCACGCAGTACACCTGCAAGCCATTGTTAACTAGCTGTTTTTATTGGCGCTCGCTGCAATCGACTTCCCACAAGAGCTTGCAAGTGCGTGAGAGAGTCACGCAAATGTCACGCCCCCTCCCCGGCGTCCTGCCGACGAACACAACCCCCTATTTCCCCAAGCTGTCATACGCCTGCTCGCAGGTCACTCCCCGGCTGTGGCTTTGGTCAGCATATCCTGCCAGGTCGCCCGCTCGCTGGTCAGCGCGCTTGAGCACGTCGGCAAGCACCAGGACGGCACGGGAAGCTGCCGCGCTTGCGGCGGCAGTGCAGGAATGGCTGCCGCCTTGACTGGCTGCGATGCGACTGGCAAGGCCGTCGGCTGCTCTGCGCAGCCGGTCAGACTCGCGGTTAGCAGCAGTGACAGCAGCAGCAGCGGTATCGATAAGAGCTTGGCCATTCTGGACTACCTTGTTGATCGCCTGTTGGCGAGATTGTTCTTTGGCACGCTCGGCGGCCTCGTTCTGCTCCTTGGCCTGTGCATCGCGTGTATCGCGGTCGTTCCATTCGGCCTTCCATGTCGCGTTTGTGGTACTCACACCATGGTGGTAGGCGCCATACAGCGCACCCAGGGCCAGCAGCAACGCCGCTATATAAGGAAGGGCTTTCAGCCAGATCGCGCTCATGCCAGCACCTTCAATGCCTTGTCGTACAGTGCCTGACGATCGTCCTGACCGGTGAGTCCACCATTGATGCGCCGGGTGATCTTCACGAACTGCCCCTGGTCCGCCAGCGTGTTCAACCCGCGGGTTGACCAGAACCAGGTCGCTGACATCGCGGCGTACTGCGGCTGCTCGAGCAGCTGGGGGTTATTGATCAGGTCCAGGCCCAGGGCTTCACCGCACGCGGTGTAGTTGGCCCGTCCGGTCACCTGGAACAAACCACGACCGCGATATTTCCAGCCATCACCCGGCTCGGTGTTGCCCATGCGACCGGCATACACGATGTTGGCGATCTGCTCGGGCTTGCGGGCTGCTGCCGTTGCTCGAACCAGGTCGAACCGGCTTGGCCAAGTCTTCATCAGGCCTTCAGCGCTGTAGTTCAGGTTTTCCACCAGGCTCGTCAGCTGGCCAGACTCGTGCCCGACCTGGGCGATGAAAGCCGCCATCCGAAGCCTGGTGTTGATCTGGTACCGGTCCATGGCTAGGTTCAGCGCAGATGCAAAAACGCCGGCATTGCGGCCGGCGTTCGGGAGGATCTGCAGCAATTGCTGCTCAGTGATAGGCATGGCTTTCTCCAGGCAAAAATAAACCCGCTCATGGCGGGTGGCGTTGTTCAGCGGCGGATCAGGTAGGCGCTACAGGGCGCTTGCTGCTGTCGGGGAAGTCAGGGTTATCGGCGGTCCACCCAAGAAGGCCAAGCCAGTAGTCCTTCCACTCCTGAGCAGATCCCGGGACATTTTTTGAGCCGAAATCAATGGCTGTTACGTTCTGCTGAGCAGTAAGCATTTGCTCGTCACGCCATTTGCTTTCCTCCTGAGAGGCCTTTGAGATGCTTGGACCCCAGCCAGAAGATATCCAAATTTGGTCGGCGTATTCTGGAGGATTTTCAACTTCAATTGCGCCATCCGGTGGGTCTTGATCCCAGCCGCCCAGAAATTGACCGTTGATATCAATGTAATATTTCATGCTGCCGCCCTGACTATTATTTGAGTGTTTGCTGGAGTTCCCTGATCACCACTGGTTGTGTTAATTAACCTAATCATGGTGTTACCACAACGAACGGTAACGGTAGTCGCTGTTCTTCCGTCAACCTGCGCGCCAAGGTATCCGCTAGCATAAATCAAAACAGCACTGAATCGAGTGCCGACTGGCGTAGAAGCAAACGCAGCAGTAACGATTACTTCTATCTCTACATATTTAGGAAGTGCACCAAGTCCATGAGTAAAAGTCAGTTGGCCCGCTACAGTCCAAGCTGTCGGTGCGCTCTCAAAAAACTTAGTGAATGGGGCGGTTGAAACACTTTGCTTGGCGTCCAATGCCAACTGCAAATCCGTCTGCGCCGAAAGCGTTCCGGTAATCGCACCCCAGGCTGCTCCAGTTGGCAGCGGTACCCAAACCCCGGCACCGCTCAAAACCTTCAGTCGCTCAGCGACTGACGCAACCGGCACTAGGCCCTTGGTTCCCGCAACAGTTGCCGTTGCACCGACCATCGGCGCGATGCCCTGCCGCAACCTGTCGAAGCCATCAGCGGAAAGTGCTCGCAGAGACGTGATGTCGTTGTTTTCGCCACTGGCGGCCTTGCCGAGCGTGACCTCCTCAGCGTGTTCAGCAGATGCTGCCGCAGCTGATGCAGATGCTGCGGCCGCCTGCTCCGATTGAATGATGGAGGTCTTGGCCGTCTCTGCTCGATCAGCTGCCGCGGCGGATGCCTGGGCAGACAAACCGCTTTGCTGAGCCGCCAACTGCGAGGCGTCCTTGTTCCCCGCCGATGCATCAGCCGCTGCGCTTGCGATGCCAGCCTGCTCGGTGGCCACCGTCTTGGATTGCCCGGCTGATGTGGCGGCCTCAGTCGCCGCCGCCACTTGGTCCTGCATATCAGCAACACCGCTGGCGATCACCTGGGTGGCTGCTCGCAGGGCGTCGGCCGAATCCTTGACGTAGCCCTGCATTGGCGCAAGCGAGTAAACCCCGGCCGCCACGGTGGCGCCCTGGTAATTGGGAGCGATCGACAACGCTGTATCGCTCGCAATGTTGGTCACCTCGTACCATTCGCCATCGGGCCCACGAAAGGCATCACCTACACGCGAGTTCGCGATGAACGACGTTCCGGTGCCGATCACAGCATTGCTACCGGACGTGACGCTAGCAGTCCCAGTTTTGTACCAAGTCATCAAACTCTCCTACGAAATAGGTTTTGCGAACAGGAGCGGCAAAAAGAAACTGGAGCCATTAAAGTCCCCTATATTCTGAAGCAGCGCCGTAATAGAGTTGCTGGAGTAGTTCCACGAACAGCTAAGCTTTGAGAAAGTATCTTGACCTGGAAGATCCATTGCGATGTTGTTTATCAGCATAAAGTTACCCGTATTCAATGGGACGCCAGCGGACCACCTGTTTTCCCACCTACCCACAGACGGATTTGTAGCACCTAAATAACCCCAGCTTGTTACAACATCTGTAAACTGCGCACAGGGGTTACCAGTATCGACTAGTAGTTTTGAGCTTCCATCCCACAGCCTAATTCCGTAAGTAGCAGTTTCCTTAGACTGGTATGCCGCCAGGAAATATGTTCCGGTACCGCCTGCAACGTTAGTCCATCCCGTCCAGTTGCCGGGAGAGCCAATCAACCTAACCCACTGGAATGTCGCGTTACCGTCTGGCCTTGCAAAAATCAGAGGGGCCTCGGGAGAGTTGATAGGGTAAGGAAAAACCGCGCCACCAGAGTAGCGCGCCGAATATAAAACAACCAGCCTTGAAAACTCAGAATCCAAGGTTACGACATTTGAATTGTTTATAAACTCTAACCCAAACCCCATTATCTGTACCTCAACACCAAAAGCCTTTGAGTAGAAATTCCGATCCTGCCGGTAGGCATATTTCTATTTGAGAACCAAACTCTCACGCCGCCATTCAGAACTTGAACATCAAACTGTGAGTTACCAGCATCTTGGCTTGACGAACTGTTCGACCAATTTCCGTTTGGCAAACAAACACCTGTACAAGTTGCCGCAGCAACCCCGGGAATAGCTATGTATAGGCTTCTTCCTGAGGTCGAAACTAGAGCAGAATATAAAACTCTTACTGTGAATGAGTTTTCATCTAGCTCTAGCGCCCCCGTTGGCCCCCATATTCTAATTCCAGCTATCATGCTGTTAAGTCTCCGAGTTGGACCCGCTTAACGCCGTTCTCGTCGTAGACCTTGATGGCTCTATTGGTCATCGTAAGGCGGCCGCCACCAGGCGCTGGGCCGTTGAACTCCAGGTTCCCAGCCTTATCAAGCCGCCAGCCCTGCACCCCAGCGACGTAGTTGTCAGACTGCAAAGCCTGACCAATCTGAAGCATGGTGATGCTGCCTTCCTGGATGAACGCCGAGCGCATGAAGACCTGCCCGTTATCCACCGTGAATGGCGTAAACACTTGCCCCCCCGCCAGCGTGCTGACGATTGCAAAACGATCGGCGCTCACAAGGAACTGGCTTTGAAGTACCCCTTCTTCGTCCTGCTCGATACCCAGGCCAAAGCCGGCTGCAACCAATTGCCCGTCGGCGTTCACCTGCATCTTCACCGAGTACATCGTGGTGAACTTGCCGTCGGTGTCGGCCTGGGCCTGGCTCACGACCTGAACGGCGGCCGAGGTCTCGCCGATTTCCACCCTGACCTGCTGGATAGCCTGAGAAGTTGCCTCTCGGTCGGTAACCACCACGCTTTCGAGTTCGCTCACCGAGCCGCTGACTTCGCCCACCTCAGCGATAAGCTCGGTCTGCCGCTGCACCATGGCCGCGTTCTGCGAAGCGCGCGTCTTCACTTCCTGCGCGAAACTCGCCGAGGCGTTATAGCCCTGGAGTGCATCGGCCAGATCACCCTCCCCAGTATCGTCCCGATAAGCCGACTGCAAGGCCTGAAGGCTCGACGCATTGGCCGTGACCACGCCGTCCAGTTCGGTGATGCTGGTGGTGTTGATCTCAACCTGGCGCGCTAGGCCGTTGGCCGTAACCAGAACCTGGCCCACGTCCACCCAATAATCGGCGTTCGGCGGAGGTGTATCGACGGGAACCAGACCAGTAGCCTGATATATCCGCTTGCCAACCACCACCAGGTCGCCCTCGAGGTAGGTTTGCTCAGGATCGTAGGCAGATAGCCCGTCGAGCGCATCGATCTGCGCCTGCAGGCCTGGGATCTTGTCGATCTCGTCGTTGATGTCCTGACCGAGTTCGGTCCGGCCGACCTGTCCGGCGATCAGCTCCAACACCGGCGCCGCGTCGGCACTGGCCATCCCCATCACGCCGTTGCCGACTGGAAAGAACGGACCGATGTTGCCAGTACGGTCCACCAGGCGCGCCCAGAAGAAGAGCTGCGCGCCAGCCTTGAGGGCCTGCATGCTGTAATCCGCCTGCGGGTGCGCGAGATCGGCCAGCTTGGTCGCCGCCCCTAGGTCGTTCGCCGGGCCATACCACAGCTCGGTGCGCTGGGTGTCTTCGGCGCCAGCAGGAAAGCCCCACTTGATGCCGATGCCGAACAGTTCGCTGGCAGTGGTCAGGAACGCCACCGCCGGCGGAAGGCCAACCTTACCTTCCAGGTTGGTCAGATTGGAGCTCTTCCAGACCGAGGAGATCTCGAAGGCGCTCACTGACCGAACCCGGGCCACGTATGCGCCCGAGTAAATGCCAGTGACGTCGACACTGGTCGAGCCGGTCCGCTGCACCTTGATCCAGTTGCCGCTGTCCTTGCGCCACTCCACGTCATAGGCGACCGCGCCGGCCACGGCAGGCCACGAGATATTCATGGTGCTGATCGCGATGCCCTGGTTCACGGCGTAGCTCGACGTCAGCGTGACGCTCGCCGGCGCCGGAACGACGGTGATCGGCACAACGCTGATTGGGCGTTCTTCCAGGCGCGCGCCGGTGTCGATGTGCGCGAATTTGCTCGGGTCATACTGCACGGCCGATATCTCGAACACGCCAGGCTCCGGCCGCGCCACACTCACCACCCGGTACAACGGGATTGCCAGGTCATCGGCATCGAGCGCCCACACCAGTTCGGGTTCGGGGATAACCGAATAGGCAACGGTCACGGTGACCTGGCGGCTGCTGACCAATTGCACGGTGCGCCCCTCACACTTGCCATCGGGCAGGTTGAGGATCAGCCGGTCGCCGGGCTTGGCCTGGGTGTCGCGGTCCAGGGTGATGACCTTGTCGTTCACCGCCGAGATGCGCCCGCCCACCGGCCGACCGGCCAGCAGTTCGTCAGCGATCGGGATCACGTAGCCAGGCAGCGGGATGCGCCCGTCGAGGCCGACCTTGAAGGTAACGGCCCGGTCCTTGGAGTTGGTGAGCAGCGCCCACTTACCGCGGCGCTGCGCCTCAGACTCACGAGTGCAGCCGATGGCACTGATCTCCAGCAGATTGTCGCCGTAGCGTCGCTGCAGCTTGGCATCTGTAACGGCAGTGACGTCGGTGTCGTAATTGTTCGCCGGGTTGTCGTAGCTGATCAGGGCGCGACTGTATCGGGTGCGCTCCGAAGCGCTCGAGTAGGTGAACTTGCCGTCGATCACGTTCGCCCGGGTGTAGGCGAAGTCGAAGTCAGTGGCACGCGGCATATCCGACAGGGTGAAGACCTGGCCCTGGGCCCAGTAGGTCATGCCCCGGTAGATCGCCGAGATGTCGCGCAGCAGCGACCAGGCGTCAGCCTTGCTCTGCAGGTTCAGGTTGCAGATGAAGCGCGGCTCCTGGCCGCCCTTCCCGTCCGGTACCAGTTGGTCGCAGTACTGAGAGATCCTGTAGAGCTCCCACTTGTCTACCATCCACGGTTTGATGCGACGGCCCAGGCCGAAGCGATCGGCCGTGGTGATGTCGTAGGTCATCCATACAGCGTTGTCAGTCCAGGCCTGCTTGAAGGTGCCGTCCCAGATCCCGGTATACGAGCGCGACAAAGGGTCGTAGTTGCTCGGCACCTGCATCTTCTTCAGCTTGGTCTCGACAGTCACGGCCGGAATGCTGCGAAACTGCTCGGCCGAAAACTCGATGTAAAGCAGCGCGGTGTTTGGGTAGCGAATCTTGGCGTCGATCACCTCAGTGAAGCCGGCGATCTGCATCGTGTCGGAGATTTTGTTGTTGTTCTGGTTGATCGTCAGACGGGTGATGCGCATCAGCCAGCCGGTGGTGGCCCTGGGCAAATCGATACGGCGGGTGCGCTCGTAAGTGCTGGTGGTCTTGCCGTCGACCGCCTCACTCAACACCTGCTGGTAGGCGCCGCCGTCGGTGGCCAGCTCAACTTTGTACACGATCCGGTAACCGTTGATGTTGCCGCTGGCATCAATTGACTGGAGTGCCGGCCAGGCGAAACGCACGCGCACGGCCGAAAGCTGGGTATTGGTGATCGCCCGCACCCACGGCGTGCCACTGCGCAACTCAGTACTGATGGTGGTCTCATTCTCGATCGAGGGGATGCCCTGGATATAGGTCTGATCCACCGCACCGGTGCGCCACTCCCACTTCACGTTCGGGAAGTTCATGTTGCCCTGAGGATCTTGCAGTGGGGTGTTGTCGAGGTAAATGTCGCGAGCGGTTGGGGTGCCTTCGAACTCACCCTCCCCGATGGCAATCAGCATCTTGGCGATGGCAACGGAGCGCAGACTATCCGGGGCTTCCGTTGGCGTTTTTGCTTTCTCTTCGCCGCCCTTGGCGCCGTGAATATCAATCTTGCGTGCTGCGCCCATGCTTTTCTCCAGGCAATAAAAAACCGCCTCATGGACGGTTGCAGTGCTTCAGGTGTTGGCTACATCTGGTCTTCGGCATAAATGGCGGCACTGATGATCGCCCCACCCACCCGCCGCTTGCCGTAGCAGAGCGGTACCGGGTTACCGGATGCAGTGGTGTTCTTGGCGCTTCCGAAGGCGTAACCGGGAGTGTTCTCTGGTGCGGCGCTGGTCTTGAGGCCGCCGGCCTGGGGGCTGAGCATTTGGATCACGCCTCCGGCGACAAGGCCGATGCCGGCGGGAGCCAAATATGGTGCAGTAACCGGGAAAACGTAAGAAATAGCGAGTAGCACTACACCAACAATCGTCTGGAGAATCCCGGCCCGTTTGCTACCAGTAATTACCGGCGCAATGCGGATATCGCCTTCTCCGCCAAAAGCGAGCTCGCCCTCTCCAATATTCTTTTTCCCCCTGAACACCGCAAACTCAATCCCTCGAGACTTCGCATTCGACAAGAATCGCTCAAAGCCAGGGACCTGCACGCAGAGGGCCTTGATCGCCTCGGCTGTCGTTCTGACCGACAGTTTGAAAGAGCGACCGAACTGGCGTAGTTGACCGAATAGCAGGATGGTGGTGAGTGGCTGGTATTCGATTGCGAGCGCTGCCATAGTTTTCTCCGGACGTGAAAAAGCCGCCCGAAGGCGGCTTGATGTAGTTGTTCGTTACAGGCAGTCGCGAACTGCCTTTTCAATGGCTGATCGACCGTAACCGGGCGCCCAGGACAATCGCTGATAAAGCGCGATGCTGCTGCCATTTGAGGACTGATTCACCTCAAGAAGCTCCTCGGCCGTCGAGTCCGTAGCAACGATGAGCCTATAACCAGTCGAGGTTTCGGCCATCGTGGCTCCTGAGCGAGCATCCTGCCATTTGGGCATGACGCAGAGGGCATATTGTTTCGGCGCCTTACTCGACGAGGCGCTGATGGTTGCCTTTCCGCCTTTGAGGTCGCCAGGTGTTGTGCACCCCGCCAGCATCGCCACCGCTACCGCAGCTATCAAAATCCGCATGATCGATCCTCGTCCTGAAAGTGGCGACTGTAACCCGGACCTGGCCAGGCATCCAGCGTGGATGGAATACCAGTAACGCCAATCCTTCCCTCAGTAGTAGCCTCCTGCCACACGCAAGGATTCCCCAGTCCTTCGCCTGCAAGCCCAAGGACTGGGATAGCGCCAATATCGGCGCGTTTATGACCTGGAGGTCAATGTGTCAGATGACCAATTCGTTCCGCGACCCGCGTTCACGGTCGACTGGGTGCGCCAATTCGATGTCGGCCCTTCGGACCCGAATCTGCATGCGATCGGCCAGTTTGTAGCCTGTTACTCCGCAGTGGAGTGGAAGATATCTGAGCTTTTCGCCTTTTTCCTGGACAAGCCTATCGCTGAGGCGCAACGCATCTGCGTTGAAACTAATATGTCGATGGCGGCGATGATCAGATATTCAAAATTCAAGCTCTCCGACAGTTTGGAAGAGCAAAGCGATATAGCCGATGACCTGAAGGCTTCTATCGAAGCATTCGAACTAATATCGCCAATCAGGCATAAAATTGTTCACTGGCAATGGGGGCTTAATGAAGGTCCTACCGCAACACAAACCGATTTAATCAAACCAAAAAGCGTACAGAAAGCGAATGCCGTTTTGACGCTCGATGAGTTGCGGGCGCACTGCTTAAGACTCGCAAGAATCTTTCAGGCTATTCACTATGGAATTGAAGTCATTACCGAGAAGAGGACTCGCGAGCAGATTCAGCTAGACCACACAGGCACATCGCCTGAAAAGCTCTTTCGACCGTAAATCTGGATAGAGGCCGATCATCCGTCTCCTCAAGCACAGCTAGCCCGGCTTCGACCATTGAGGCTGAAACCGGGATATCTTCTGCTCGCAAAGGAAAATGCGCCTGGAATTGGTTACCTGCTTGCATACTGTCCTCTTGCGGCCTTACCGCGTCATATTGGTTATCTGGCGTCTTTGTGCCTGAGAATCAGGCGTGTCCGGTCATGCCATGGTCCGCCGTAGACGATGATCTCGGAAGGCCTGCCGTACAGATGGTGCAGCATGAATGGGCCAGGGCCAAAGGCGCCTGACTCTTCACCGGGCAGCGTTGGGTCGGTGCCCAGGTAGATCCCAGCATGGTTCGGGTGAACCGTGCGCCCAACCTGCATAACGATCATGTCACCGCGCTGCGGTCGGTCTACGCGTACAAAGCCGGCGGCCTCGTAGTTCGCCTCGTAAAGGCTAGCGTTCTCCGCACTCTCCCACCAGCCATCGGTGCGCTGGAAGGCTTCGAACTCAAGACCCCACTCGCGTTTGTACCAATCGGCGCAGACCTGCCAGCAGTCCCAGGCGCCGTGTACAAACGGGCGATTGAGCAGCGGCGTGCGGCCGGTTGGCGCGATGGTGCGCAGGTCGCCCTCGGGCCAACTCAAGATGTGCCACGGCAAGGCCGTTACTTCGCACATGGCCAGGTCGTGGGGGGACGGCCGGCTGGTGGCGTCCGGGTGTGAATGAACAATGCCAATCACATCGCCCAGGTCTTCGGCCGCGGCGTAGTCCTCAGGATCGAGCCGGAACTCTTCCCTCGGCTCCGTGGCAATGTTCCGGCACGGGAAATACTTCTGCTTGCGACCGATAGCCAGCAACAACCCACAACACTCTTTCGGATACTGAGCCGCCGCGTGCGCCTGGATGGCCGCAATGATGTGCTTGCGCATGGTCAGCTCCGGGCGATCAGGGACACAGCAGGGAATCCACCGAAGGAGAGTTCGTTGTTCTCTCCGAGGCGCAGCTTGCAGGACGACAGGCAGCCCTTGCACTGGTCCAGTGCCGGGTCATCCGTGGGGTTGTCCTCGTCGTCGAACATGGCCGCGCCGGTGTAGCCACAGTCCGGCCCCCGGTAACCGTTGGTCATGGCCCAGTGGCAGAATGTCGTCATTTGGCGCCCTGGCAGGCCGTGGTTATCGATCTCACCCGGGGAAGACAGCTCCCAGACCACCGCCTCACCGTCCTCGCTGGTTTTCTGGTCGATGTACCAGATCTCCAGCGCCTCCTGGGTTGGATCGGCAGTTGGATTGCCGTCAGGGTAGTTCGCCGCGTCCAGGTACTGGGCCAGCGTCTCACGGACCGTCAGCTTGAACTTGAGCATGTCCTCGAAGGCCAGGCACAGTGCCGTGACTCTGCCGTTGACGTTGCCGGCGGCGAATGTCGGCCGTGAGGCTGTGCCGTCGCTACTTGAGGAAATCCCCTCAATCTGCACCGGCCAGGCCGCATACTCCTCTCCCTGCCACCAGATCGACTTCGCCGGCAGATCCTCTTCCAAATGCTCGTAGGCCAGCAGCTCTTCAGGTGTGTGCGGAATGGCATGCCCGTGGAAGCGCAGGTAATCCGCGCCGTACTCAGTCCCGTCAATTTCAAACAGGCGAATCTCGCCGCCGGGCTCCAGTTTCTGGATGTCCGTGATCAGTGCCATGGATGGACCTCAGGGATGAAAGGTTTGCTTAAAGGTGGCGGTGATGGCGTAGACCTGGCCTCCGCGGTGAACCGGTTTGTAGCCGTTGCACTTGTAGAGGCCAAGCTCGCCCAGGGGCGGCTCCCATAGAAATCCCTTGGCGCCCTTGTGCCGATCGAGGAACGCTATGATGTCTTTGATACGCCCCTTCAAGCCGGTGAATGTCACCGGCCAGGATTGGGACTGGTTATTGAGGCCATCCTCGACCGATTGCTCGTACCCATCGCCGAACTGCTTGGAGCGAACGCGCTGGACTATATCGCCCTCTGCGCCCTTCTCCGTCGCCCAAGTAAATCGTTCGATAGCCATCACCGCCCCTTGATTGCGTTGTTGATCACGCCACCCTGGCGCATGTCCTTACTCCGTAGCTCCTGATACTTCTGCTCAACAAAAGCCGCCAGCTCCTTGCCAAACATGTCGTAGCCAGGCGCGTCAGCGGTCGAGGATGCGTTCCCGTCGCCATCGATATGCACCTCGACATTGATCTGTGTTGCGCCGGCCCCGCCACCGCCCATGGCCATAACGCCGAGCTTGCCGCTGGATGTCCTGGTCAGAGGCATAATCGCTTCCTCGCCGGCCTCGCCCATTACCCCTGTCTTGCCATTGGCCATACCGAACGCAGTGGGCTTGCTGACAACTGAATTCGTGAACGCGCCGCCGTCGGCGAACATCTGTACGCCGCCCGACCAAGCACCTCCTTTCGCTTGAGGGAAGTAAGTCGAGGAATATCCAGACTGCGAGGCACCCAGCGAAGTAGATGAACTACCACCGAAATACGAACTCGCCGCAGTGGTAGCAAGGCCGAACAATCCACTCAGCGCAGACGAACTGGCCTGACGTGCAGCAATGCGAGCCATGTCAGACAGGATGGACTTGGCAAAGTCAGAAAACGAAAGTTTCCCGGTTAGCGCAAAGTTAACGACCGCATCCTCCATTGAACTGAACGCGTTGGTGAACAGGCTTTTCGTCTGCCCAGCCACGTCGCGCGTCGACTCAAGGTAGTTCTCCCAGGCGGAGGACGCGCCAGATGTCCAATCGCCCTGCGCTGAGGTCATATCGTCGTAGTTGGCGACAACCACATTGCGCAGTTGCTGCTGGCTATCCGATACAGCTTTTAGCTTGGCGTTGTACTCGTCGAGGCTCATGCCGCGCGAGCCATCACCGTACTGGTTAGCCAGGTCGATGCGCTGAGAGTTGGCTTTGTCGTCAATACTGTTGAACTGACCTTGAAGGGCTTTCTGCCGGTCACCCATGCCAAGCCCTGCCGCCTCACGCTGGCCCTGCTGACGCAGAGTTACAGCCTGCTGCTTCAATGCATCGGTATAGGTTTGGATGGCGAGAGATTGCTTCTTAAGGCGGCCCTGTTCATTGGTGGCCAGGATTTCCAGTTCGCTATCTGCGTCCTTTTGGGCCTTGACCATGTTGGTGCGGGCGTCGGCGATCTTCTGGTCTAGCTGAATGCGCTGCTCGCCAGTCGTGCCGGTCTTATCCTTGACGGCTTCCAGGGCCGAGATCTCAGCCTGGTAAGCGCTGGTTACCTCATCACGCTCCGCGCGGATCAAAGCTGTGCGCTGATCAAGGTAGCTCTGTTGCGTGAGCAGGCCGGCCTTCTGCTGCGCCTCAAGCTCCTTCGTGGAGTTTGAGTAAGTGGCCTGCAGATCCTTGATCGCGTTCTGGGCGTCGTTGTAACCGGTCAGATTGAGCTGGTTTGCCTTGCCGGCCGGATCTTTGTTCTTGTCCTTGATGTTCTGGACGTTCTTGGCGACTACGCCTGCTTGGACGAGCGGGTCGTCTGGATTAGCGGCACGAAGTTTCTCAACGTCGCGCAGATACTCCTTGACCAGCTTGTTGCGCTTTTCCTCATTGCTGAGGTTGGAGTCGCTGATCGCCTTCAGCTTGATTGACGCATCAATCCCTTCCTGCTGGACTTGATTGCGATCGCCTATGTACTTGGTACGAGACTTTTCCGCCTCGATCAGCAGCTCAAGATAGGTCAGGTCCTTCTTGTCCTGCTCCGTGCTTCGGGTATCAATACCCATTGCCGCCGCGCGGCCACCGCGACCTTGGTTGGACTGTAGGCGCTGACGGATATCAGCCGCTTGCTGCTCCAAAGTTTGGGAGCGTCCAATATTCAGGGTTGCATCCAGCGCATCAGCGGCAGCAGATTTAATTCCCTTCCAGGCCCTTTCGATCAGTCCCAGGTTTTGGGTGATCTCACCGGTACGGGTATTGATGGTTGATGCGTAGGTGTCAGTGAGCAGCTTGGCGGCGCCGATGGTGTCGCCCTGTTCTTTCAGCGCAACGATCTGCGAGTACACAGCGGCAGTCAGGAAGTTGTACTGATCGTTCAGCTCCTTCGCCGCAGCGACAGGATCTTTCGCAATCTTCGCAAACTCAGCGACAGTTTCGTCGATGGCCTTGCCTGTGGCCTTTTCCATTTGGATGGCGGCAGTGGCGATCTCACCAAAACTCTCACCCGCGATCTGTGTGTTACCGGCTAGCTTCGCCAGCACCTCAGCCGCTGCGCCAGTAGTACCTACAGTCGAACTAACCTGAGTTGCCAGGGTTGCAAGCTGGTCAGCGCTTGTCCCGGCAGCGTTACCCGTCAGGATCAGGGCATTGCTATAGGCGGTGGACTCCTGAGAACCCTTGTAATAGACGAGACCAAGAGCTGCGCCGGCTGCTGCTGCGAGAGTGAATGGATTTACCAGGCCGGCAACATAACCGCCCAGCGCCTTTGCGGCAGGGCCAATCCCGCCGAACATATCCTTGAGCTGACCGCCCTGCTGCAGAAGAACAGTAAGCGGGGCCTGCCCACCTTGCAGGCTGGTAACGATGTCCGTTACCTGGGCCGGGACTCCGCGCAGCGCAGCAGCAGTTTGTGCAGCAGATACACCAGCCGCTGCAGTCTGCTTTCCAAGCTTGGCTGTAGCAGCCTCGGCAGCTTTCGTCTCAGCCGCCATCGCCTTGATAGAGGCGCTTGCCTTCTTGCTCTCGGTGGAAAGGCTTTCCGTGGCCTTCTCTGCCTTCGCGCCGGCCTGAGCCAGCCCGTCAAGCTCGGATGTGCCTTTGGCAACCTCGCCCGTATCGATCTTGATCCCAAGGCTGGCGATGTCTTGTGTCATGCCACTCTCCTGACAATAAATTCACTACGCCTCGGCCATGACAGCGAGCGCTTCGGCCTCCATTACTTGAAGGTCAGGAAATAGTTCGGGGATTTGCCGCTTCTTGATGCCGATGAGGATGGCCACCTCGCGAACGACCGAATAATCCAGTCCGGTGGCACCGCCTGGCCCGGTGCGCCATTGGGTACTGAGCGCATTGAAAAGGCGGAAGGCCGGCCAGTTGTCTGGCCAGATCTCCGTATCGCCTTGATCGAGGTCGGCCAGTGTCAGGCCTAGCTTCGCCAGTTCTTCAGCATCCGCGCCGCGCTCGTACAGGGCGCGCGAAGCGGCAATCAGTTTCCCCGGCGAGCTACCGCATAGGCCGCCTGATAAGCATCAAGAACAGCAGCCGGCGCACCGACGCAGGTGGTGACAAGCTCGGTGATCGACTCATCAGTGAAAGCCTCATCGAAGCTCCAGCCGACGACGATATCCTTGATCTGACCAACTTCGAGAGCGATCTGCCGTTCGGTCGCTTGCTCCCAGGTTGCGCCGTCTTTCATGGCCTCCTTGGCCGCTGCGTCACGCTCCGCATTCCACTTGTCGTAATACTTCGACAATTCCTTGCGGTCCCGGTAGCGGAACTCAAACTCAACCTTGATCAGCTCAAAGCCGACACGAGGAATCTCGACTTCCGCCTTGAACGTGGCGTTCTGGGCAATCTTGAAGCTGGCCATGTGGTTTCCTTACGACAGGTAGCGAACAGGAGCGGCCTGCAGGGCCAGGGAGACGGTGCGCGTCAGGATGTTGCTGCGCGACACGGCCGGCTGCAGCGAGAACGAGGTGTAGGCGCCGTAGTAAATCTTGTCGGTGCCTGGCAGGTTCAAGCGTGCGGCTTGCACAGTCTGGGCGGAATCGGCAGCGATCACGATTGGCACATAGGCCAGTGTCGGATCATCCGCAACAGTCAGAACCATGCTTGCGGCCGCCTTGTCGGTTGGGATCTGGCGGCCTTGGGCGTCTTCGAGGAACACGACGTCCTGATAGTTCTGGTCTCCGCCGGAAAACGCTACGTCGGTGATCTGCGGGATCTGCACCCAGGTCAGGACCTTCTTCAAGCTGCCGACGCCAGAGCCGACCGGGTAAGTCGTGGTGCTGGTGGTATCGATAGCTTCCAGGGTGATCGCGGTGGCAGTCGCTGCCTTCACGCGAACGACCTTGTTGTTCAGCGCAGTCCAACCGGAAGTGACCAGCACAATGTCGCCGACAACCAGAGTAGCGCCAGTCACGGTGCAGATTGCTTCGGATGCGTTGGAGATGGCCGAGAACGGCAGCGCTGCGGCGTAAGTGGCGGCATGTTCAAACGTGCCGCCGTTCGGAATCTTGTAGCCCATGGGGGTTTTCCTCTATGCAGAAATGACAAAACCCGCTAAATG
The DNA here is from genome assembly GCF_057808775.1 of Pseudomonas sp. FG86. Taxonomy (NCBI): domain Bacteria; kingdom Pseudomonadati; phylum Pseudomonadota; class Gammaproteobacteria; order Pseudomonadales; family Pseudomonadaceae; genus Pseudomonas; species Pseudomonas sp. FG86. The sequence goes on from NZ_JBMDIS010000007.1 coordinate 131,932, forward strand.
GCGGGCTCTGGGTTTGCCCAATGGGCGGATTAGGTTGTGGTGTCGGCCCGATACTGGATCGACAGCGGCAGCGTGGTGGTCGTGTCGCCCTGCTGGGCCGAGCCTGTAGACATCGGCGAGCGGACGTAGACGGTGAAAGTCGTCTTGGTCAGGCCGAGGTTATTCGGGAACAGCGCGGCGATCTCATCGGCGATCCCTTCAGCGGCGCCGCGACCGATACCGGCCTTGGTCACAACGCTCATCTGGAAGATGCCACGGTAGGCCGTGTGTTTGCCTTCGAGGTCTTCGCTGGTCGTGTTGGCCGGCAGCAGGAAGGCGCGCAGGTAGGTCGAACCGTCCGCCGGCGGCGTGAAAGCGACGTCCTCGTAGGCAATCGGCAGTGCCGGAACCCTGGCGGCCGCCCACGCCTTCAGGCGGCCTTCAAACAGGCTGCGGATGATCTTGTCTGACATCAGGGGAGCTCCGATACGGCTTTATTGATGAACATATGCACTTCTAGTACTGAAATCCTGACGCACCCCGCCGGAGCCTGGCTTGAATGTCCGTACTCGAGCGGCTGGGCGTACGGTAGGTTGTTCATCATCCAGATAGTGCCGACCTGAGTCGTGAAGCCCTGGATGACGTTTATGCCATCGCCTTTCGAACCGTTCCCAGATGGGTCGATGCGCTCCAGCGTGCCGGTCTTAGCCACGTCGAACGACACCTGCCAGTTACCCCGGAAGCGCCCGCCGACATAGCCAGCACCGGCTGTTAAGTCCATGCCATCCTTGATCAGCCGACCTGGCTTCATCCTGCCATTCTTGGACAGGTTCGCCGGATCGGCGCGCAGCTCGGCATTCAGCCTGGCCACTTCGTTGTTGTACTGGGTCGCAGTCGCGTTGGCCGCCCATAGCTCAGGGTTGCCGACGGGGGATCGATCCACCACGGCGCCCAGCAGGTCGATGGCGACCTTCTTGATGACGGTCTCGGCATTGGCTTCGGCTTTCGCTGCGAACGCCTTCAGGTCCAATGCGAAGCTCATTTGCGCGCCTGTACGCTGAAGCCGACAGTAATACCGGCATAGTCCCAAGGGTCAACGTTCTGGACGGTGTAAGTCTCGCCGTCGAACAGAATCTTGTCCTGGCTGATCGGTTGAGGCATATCGGCAGCATTCAGCAGCACAGGAGAGACGAGGAGTTTCACATCACCCTGCTTGATGCGCGAGCCGTCTATATCGCTCTGCTTGTAGGTGTCACGGAAGCCCGAGCCATCGTATTGCACGGTGGTTGGTGAGGACGATCCGGTATCCGGGTCGTATTCCCCAGGCGTGACGCGCACCAGAGATAGTTCTAGGCCGTTTCCACCCTGGCTGCGCGGCGCCAGCATCTCGGCGGCCAGCGCTTTAGCTTCATCATAGATATCGCTCATCAGCTTCTACTCAGCTTTACCTGGCTCGACGACTCAAGCAAGCCGGAGAACTGGGCGTATGACTGTCGCGTAGCCGCAGCCTTTGTAACTATGGAGCTGGCAGCAGCGTACTCAAATTCAAGCGGGCCAACCTTTTTCCGGATGGCTGCTCCTTGCTTGGTTGCTGGGTCTTTCAGGTCATCGGCATAGATCTCCGTGGCCAACGCCATCTGACCGGCCTTGACCTGCGCCGGAATGGTATTGGACGGAAGCAGCCACTTATTCAGGCACACCTCATACCGAGGCCAGCACAGCACCTGGGCAGAACTGACAGTGTGCCCCTTCCATGGCTTGGCGTTCATCTCTAGCGCGGCGCGACGGAGCAACGCCTCTTGCGATGGGGTATCAGCCGGAATCACACGGCCAAAGTTCGCAGCGTACGTTACCAACTCGGCAGCCGTGGCGAAGCTCTCGGCACCTGGAATGATCAAGCCGGTTTCAATTGTCAGTGACATAGATGCCTCAAGCTGACTGAGTCTTTTTGATTACAGGCTATCCACGACGGGCGCGATAATTCCCGCAACTACGGCATACCCGGCGTCGGTCAAATGGATTTGATCGGCCGCGAAGTAGGTCAGGTTTGTGGGGTCTTTCAAGCGTCTATCGGAAGCCACGTCTGCAATCCCGTCGGCAAAGCTCGCGTAGTTATCGCGGATCAGGCCGTTGACAGCCAAATAGTCGACTCCAAACCCGGCGTAGCTGCCAAGGCGAGGCAAGCAAGTAGCAATCACCACCTTGTAGCCGCGTGCCTGTCGAGCTTTGCAGTAGGCGACGATCTTGTCATAGGCCGCAGCACTACTAGAGCTTGTCGCCAGCGTGTTGGTGACTTCCCATGCAACGCAGATGTTCTTGGTCGAGGCGGCAGGAAGCCAAAACAGGTCGCCAAAGAGTGGCGTCCCTGAAAGCATCTGGTCGGTGGTTCGCCCAGGGAATGCATCCGTGCGGACGTCGTAGTTATTGGCGCCCAACAGACTCCACAGCACGCTTGGATAGTTGTTTCCGGTCACAGACGTTGCCTGGGTCTGGCCGCCGGTGCTGTTTGTACCGGATGTCAGGCTGTTGCCAGCACAAAGCACGAACTTCTTGGAGTGGAAACCCCACTTGGCCGCCAGATAGTCATAAACCATCCGGTATTGCTCGTTGGTGAGCGCGGTATTCCATATCAGAATTTCGCTGATGCTGCCTGGCCAAGCAAATCCGCCAGCTGCGATGTCGCCAATAGTCAAAACGCCGGTCAGCCCGAGCGTACCAGTCGCGGTGATGACGTTGTTGTTGGCAGAAGCACCGCCAGGGGCAGCGCTGACCGAGTTGAAATACCGGTCATATTCGTAGGTGAACGATGTCGCGCGATAAACCAGGGCATCAATCCCGCTCGTATTGACGTAGGGAGTGATCGACGGCGCCGGGGAAACACCAGCAAGCGAAAAGCTGCTGCTTTTGGCCGAGTCATTGCGCTGCAAGTACAGGCGGTTCGAGGCAGAGCCAAGGACGACCTTGTTGGCTGCGCCACCACTCGCGGCGCTGACGATGAAGATGGTCATCCCTGTGTCGTACGTACTATCCAGGAACGACGGCGTGACGAACTTGCTGTTGCCGTTGAAGTTGATCGTCGGACGGCCATTCATGCCTGTAGGGCTGTAGGTCGGGAATGTTCCGCTAGCCGTACCGGAGTTGCTGTTGCCGCTCCGATCAGGCCAGATTCCGATCTGATCTCCACTGTTGGCGACCTTTGCGGCATAGCTGGCGGTGTACATGGGCTGAGATGCGTCGAGCCACATCTTCAGGCCTGGAATCTGGTCGGGGGTAGTTGTTATCTGGGTTCCGGAAGCCGCAAGTTTCGTCAGCCTTGAATCGGCGGCTACACTTGCGCTGGACGTACTGATGTCAATGCTTCCCAGCGAACAGGTCACAAGGAATTGCTGCTGCCCACTAAAAGGCCCTATTACTGGGATGCTGCCCACCCCAACTACCCACGACTTGAGCGAGTTATTCCCGCCCAGCGAGGTATCCAGACGATAAACAACACCCGCCGCACCATCCTGCCCCGTTACGCTCAGGGTATAGCCTTCATTTAACGTGATTACTTCTTTCCCGCCGGCAGTGATGCTCTTCATCGTCTAGCCCTTCACTTGTCTGTAGATTTCAGTCTTCGGTTAAGCGGCAGCTTCGAGCAATGCCTGAAGCGAGTCGTACGATGCGTTGCTCCTGAACTCGATGTTCAGCTCGGTCAGTTTGGCCTTGATCTCGGCGGCGGTCAGTTTGGCCTTTCCGTCGGATGATTCATCACCGAGCAGAACGTGAAAGCTCGGGTCAAAGTCAAAATCATTGATCTCGACAAAATCACCCTGGCCTTCACCCCATGGCTTGACTTGAATAACTGGCATGTTTTTCTCCATTGAAGGCCCGGAGCCTGAACTCCGGGCGTTACGATCACCCCAGCAACAGGCCAGCGTGACGCGGCGCGATCATCTTGACGCCCCAGGCCAGGTTGACCTCATAGCGAACTTGGCGTTTCTGCTTGTAGATCGCGAACTCGTAGGTCAGGCCCGATACAGGGTCGGTGACCATCATCACGTCGTCAGCAGCATCGCCGCCTTCTGGCATCGCAGGAGCGCGAGTGGCCAGCTGGATAGCCGAGCGGTGGAAGAACATGTTGCGGGTGGATGCTGCAATCACGGTGATCGCCTTGGCAGCAGCGCTCATTGCAACGCGCAGGCCTGGCTCAGCGATGGTGATCGAGCCGCCGTTGGAGGTGTCCGCATCACCCGAGACAACCACATACTTGTTGGTGTCGCCAGCGAAGGTGATGATGTCACCCGCGAGGATGGTGCCAGTACCAGCCGAGGCCAGAGTGATCACGGTTGCACCAACTGCATAACCGGCGGTGTTGGTGGTGGCAGATGCGCCAGTGCCAGAGATGACACCTTCCTTCACCTGGGCCGAGTTGTGCAGCAGCAGGCCTTGGTATTCTCCCAGGGCGCCCATGCGCAACAGAGCTTCGGCTTGCGGGCCGCCGGTGTTGGTCTGGAACAGGGTGGACATCTTGCCGCGGATGTTTGCAACGGCTGCACCGCCGAGGACCATGTGCATGTCGCTTTGTGGAGCACCGTTGTCGTCCAGGATCTTGCGAGCCTGAGCGAAGTCGCTCATGTCGCCGGAGGTGCCGAACGGAGTGGTACCGGCGGCGCCATAGGCGCGCGAGGTATTGATGTGCAGCGCAGCGAGGTCAGCTTCGACTTCGTTGGTCAGGGTCCGCATGGCTTGGGCCAGGCGCTGGACGTTGATGCTGCCCAGAGTGCCGGCATTGCTCAGGCCTTTGGTTTCTTCACCAGTGATGCCGAACGGAACCGAACGCGCCTTGGTGATAGTCATCTGCACATTGCCGATGGTCTGGTTCGGGGTGTCGGCGGCGTAAGCCGCAGCAACCAGGTCTTCAGCAGCCATTGCGCCAACAACAGGAGAAACAACGGCTTGGCCGACGGCTGCACGCTCCGCAGTGGAGTCGCGGGATACGGCCGGGATGAAACCGACCAGCTCGCGGGATACAACGTCCATCGCTTCCTGAATGGAAGGGATCAGACTGGTGAGGGTCAAAGTGCCCATGCGGTGTTACCTCTTAATCGACAATCTGGATTTTCGCCTGGACCGCCGCTCGCTGATCGAGGGGGCTCAAGGCTTCGTATTGGGTTCGTTTCATGGTCTTGGCCCCCATCTGCACGTTGCTCTGTTGCGAGCCACCGCCATTAGCGGAAGCAGGGAACCAGTGCGGAGCCTTGTCTTTCATGTCGCTGAACCACTCCTTGAGCGTCAGCGGCTTGCCGTCCTTGCCGAATGCGTCTTCTACGGCGACAGGGTTGCCCTCGTCGTCGAGCTTGAAGGTCGCACTGGCGCGGAGCAGCGCATCATCAATTGCGTACTGGTGGAGGCCAGCAGCGGTTGCTTCTGCACGGATGCCGTTTTCAAGGACGCGGCGACTGAACTTGTCAGCCCGAGCCTCGGCAGCCTCGCGAGCGGTACGTTCTTTGGCGGTTTCCTGTTCGAAGCCTGCTTTCATGCGCGTGGTGCGCTTGTCGAGCACTTCGTCGATCTTGCCGGCAGCAATCAGGCCAGCTTCTTCGTCGTTGGCGAACTTCGACAGGATGTTCCGAACCGCATCAGGGTCGATTCCTTCGAAACGAGCAGCGTTCTCGCCGGCAGCCTTAAGCTTGCCGAGCAGTTCGCTGTTCTTGGTCTTCAGGCCGCCTACAGCCGCTTCTACAGCAGCGGCAATCTGCGCCTGCACCTCAGGGGATGGGGCAGGGGGAGTGCCGTCGCCGCCACCGCCACCATTGCCGCCCTCTCCTTCTGGAGCCATCAACGGATACCACTTGCCGAAAATAAACATCTGCTAACCCCTTGGGTCTGTTGGCCGCCTGGCGGCAATAAAAAGCCCCGTCATGGACGAGGCTTGTGTGAATCGTTTTTGCTTACTTGGAGTCTTGCAGGCGCTGCTTGAGCTCGTAGCCCATCAGCGGCCAGATCTTCTGCTCAGCATTCTTGCGAGCGATCTTGCGGCCGATTTCTTCATTGAAGTTTTCCGGGCTGGCACACGCAGACTCACCGGTCACGGTGAAGCCGTTACGCAGTACGAGCACACAGAAGGTCAGCAGCGCCAATTCGCCATGCGCACCGGTAAGTCGTGTCAACTCATCCTGCGAGCTGAAAGCGGCCTGCACACCATCGGCAGCAGTGAAGAAGTATTCGCCGACGATGTTGGCTTGCAGCTCGTCCGGGGTGATGCGCGGCGCGTTCAGGCCCTTTGCTTGGATCGCTTTCTCAATTGCTTCGTCGTTCATGGATTCTCCGCCCATAAAAAAGCCCCGGCGGATGCCAGGGCTATTTGAATTCGTTTCGTGCTACAGCGTGACGCGCTCACCCTTGAGCAGGCACACGACGCACAGCAGCGCCTTCGTCCCGCCAGTTGGCTTGCCGTTCTTCATCAGGACGCCGATCTTGGACTCGATCACCTCACGCCCGCCGCAGCGATGGCACTGAACCATCGCCTCAGGCTTAGGCATCGCACGCACACGACGACGCACCTGCTCGGCCGGGGTATCCGGTGGAGCGGTGCCGTCTATTACGTGGAAGCGGGGCTTGTCGGTCATGCGGCGATCTTAGCAAATGCCGCAGCGTCACGGGCGCGCATCTGGTCGAGTGTCAGCCATTCCCCTGTAGGTGAATAGAAGTCCTCAAGGTCGAGCTTGCCATCCTTCAGCAACTGAGCGCGTACCGGGCCGAGCACCTCGATCTTGCGGGCGTCCGACTGGCGGTTGAGCCATTCGCTGTAGGTGGTACCGCCGGGGACTTGGCCGTCCATGCTCGCGCGCTGGGCCGGGGTCATCTCGTTGAGAGGAATTCCCAGCTCTTTCCAACTCTTGGTCACAGGCGCCGAAGTCGACCGGCAGCACCAGTGGATCTTGCCAGGGCCTTGCAGCCAGGGCACCTTGTGACCGATGGGCTTGTGCGTCACGGCGGTGTACTGAAGCTGGTCACGAATCCTGCACTGGGCGCTGGTCCTATTGTCTAGCGTACTGATCCACCTGTCCGCCTTGATGATCTCTTCGTTGGCCTTGACGAACTCACCCCTCGCAGTCGCTGCTGTGTGGCTCACAGCCGTCCTGACGACCGCAGCAAGGTCTTTCCGGGGCCGCTCAAGGAACCCATCGGAGTATCCAGACGCCCTGGTACCGCGAATGCCGCGAATGATCTGGTCAGTCGTCTTGCCTTCGAGGTAACCGGTGCGGATCGCGTTGCGGATCTTTGTCATCCGGTCGGCGGCGATCTCAGTCCCCCAGTCCTTGAGCAAACGCCCCTGGAATGGCCTTGCCATAGCCGCAGCATAAGCCTGTTCGGCGCTGACACTGGCAATCGGGAAGCGGACCTGCACCGGGTCGGGGATGGTCGTCTCAAACAGCGATTGCTGCCAGCTCACCTCATAGCCTGACAGGTCCTTCAGGTCGCTCTGTAGCTCAGTGGTTACTGAAGCATAGGCCTGAGTGTTGATCAGCCCCACCTGATCCAGCAGCAGTTCCAGGCGCTCAACCGTGAAGGATTCCGCCGGCAGGCGCTCCAATGCAGCGGACAAGGCCGCCGATAGGTCAGCATCTGATCGGTTCAGCAGCGAGATTATCCGCTTGACCACGCCAACCTTATATTTCTCAAGGCTGACCGCATGGGCGACCTGTTCGTCCTCAAGTATCTGGTTGACTGTCAACATTGATCTGCGCCCGCTTGAAGAAATCGTACTGCTCAACCACATGAACGAGCGTGTCAGCCTCGTCGCGCGTAAGGATGCGAGTTACTTCGATAGCGGCAATGCTGCCAGGCTCAAGATTGAGCTTTATGCCAGTCACCAGGCTTGGGTCAAGTCCGACGATATTGCATAGCTGTACCGCGATGTCTCGGCCCATTACATGCTTGATAGCCATTTAGAGTACCCCGAGGCCAGGCCCTTGCGTTGCGATCTTGGCTTGTTCGTCTTCCCACTTGATATCGCTCGACACCACGTTGCGGCGCTGCATCTCCGAGAACAGCGTCTCGTCGGACAGGCGGCCTTGCGATGCCATGTTGAGCAGCAGCGGGAGTGTAGTTTCCGGCGCGAAGTCTACGTCGAAGTTGCCCTGCACCTGCACATGGCCACCTTCAGGAAGGTCACTCAGCTCGGCGAAGTGCTGGAGGATCTGGTCAAGTGCGTCTTCAAGGCCGCTCGCCATGGTTTGAAGCGGGCTCAGCTCCTGAGCTGCCTCTTCCTCGGCTTGCGTGGCAGTCTTCACCGCCTGCTTGTCCTTCTGGAGCAGCTTGGCACCTGCAACGCGCATCTGGTCTTCGAGGTCAGCCAGCGATGTGCGCCCGGCCTCGATCGACGCGCCGGTGTGCTCTACCCACTTCATGTCGCCGTCTTTCGGCAGCTTGGTAGCGGATGCGGTACCTACTTTCAGCTCCCAGGAATCATCATCGATGCCCGAGATCGCCAGCATCGGCACCCGGGCAACGTGCAGGATGTTGTCCTGATCGCTCTGGGACTGCCAGTGCTTGGCGTTGAGATAGGCCAGCTCCAGCAGTGGCGGCCGGGCGGTCATGAACCCTGTACGGTCGGTGTAGAGGGTTGTCAGTGCGATGTGATCGAGAGAGGTCGAGCCTTCCTCGTAAAGCATCCACGTCTTGTTGTCCTTGTCGTCTTTCGTCTCGCGGTAGGTCTGCCAGGCTCCAGGGGTCAGTACGCGGATCTGGTCGATGGACTTGATGCCGAACAGACCGTCTTCCTCTTCGACAGACTCCATGTAACGGAACTGGTCGAGTGAATACTGCCCGTTGCGGTTACTAACGCGCCATCCGATCACCTGCTGAGGGCGGATCATGATGGCGTATGGACGAGCGTTGATAGCCTTAGCGTCAGCCAGGGTAGCCGGCCGCTCGTCGTCACCAGTCTGAATCTTAGGGTACTCAGCCAGCGCATGGCACAGGCCGTGCGACAGCGCTTGAGTGAAGAATGACTTCGCCCAGACCTGCAGGTTATTACCCTGGCGATCAAAGTCCTGAGTCAGCTCAGCGACCTGCGGCGGGACATCTTCACCCAGCACGATCGGCTCAGCGAATACGCGCCCGGCGTTGTTCTTCACCGTCTCTCGGTAAGCCGGGAATAGGGTCGAAAGGCTCAGGCGCTTCCGATAGTCGCAGTCCTCTTCCTTCGGCCACTTCGGCAGCAGCGCAGTGCCAGCCTCACGCATCGCCCGGGTGCCGCCCATCAAAGGATCGACGATGGCCCAGTCTTCGCGCATGGCGTCTACTGCCGGTAGCGTTTTGCTTGGGTCATCAGACATATCTAGATTCTCAGAGGTGCGGTGGATGCGGTGCGTACACGCTTGGTCTTGGCAACAGCAAAGTATCTGAAGGCGTCGGAGCCGTGAGAGGTCGCATCATGGAATGGCTTGTCTTTCCAGCAGCCGCGGTTCTCGTCCCACTCCTTGCGGTAGTTTTCGAGGTGACCGATGCCTTCTTCGCACTTGGACTCATCGAACACGCAGAGCGGAAGGATCTCCCGCGCCGCCTCGATGCCGGTATCAATGCCGGTCTTGGGTACGACCTGGAACCGAATGGAGTACTTGTCTCCGTCGATGATATAGCCCTCTTTGGCGATGTCCTTGCGGCTCTTGGCATCACTGCCGAACTCGCGGTTCTCGATGTCATGCGGCCCCCAGTGCTCGGAATAGGTGTAACCCTTGTCCTTGAGCACCTTCATGTAATGCCGCAGGCCTTCGCCGGAGTTCTCGTAGTAGTCGATGACGTGGTACTCGGTGCCGACCTGACGCACGAACCAGATGGCCGTTGAGTCGCCGACACCGATGTCCCAGAAGGTCATAACCGGCTGATGGCTGTTGTCTGGGATTACGCCTATGCGTTTCTCGGCATAGAGCTTGGTGAACTGTTTGGCGTAGTAAGCGCCTTCGACAGACTGCTGGAATGCCTCGACAGGGATGGACGGGTATTCCCGTTTCATATCGTCGCCGAGGGTCTTCTCCTTGGCCGCGTACCAGGCGCGCTGCCCGTCATTCGTGATGATCCCGTGCTTGGCCGCCAATTCGTTGAAGTAGTCGGTCAGGCGCTGCGGGATGACCACGCCTTCCGGGTCGAGGCGATAGTCTTTGTTCTTCCACCATGAGAAGAAGAAGAATTTCCAGTCCAGCAGCCCCAGGGGCGTACCAGATATCTGTTGCTTCTCGGCGCTTTGCGAGTAGTCGAAGAAGTAGCCAGCCCTACCCTCCGCCGTCGATTCGATCGTGACGAAACAGTCAGTGGCCACAGCCTCGAAGGCGCCGGTGACGATCTCGCGGGCCTTATACGGGAACTTGGCGCAGATCTTCCCGAACTCGGACACGTGCAGGTAGCGCAGCGTGCCGCCCCGGAAGGACGTGGAGACGTAGATTGATCCGCCCTTGTTGAATACCAGCTCTCCAGACGCATCATTGCGCGCAGGGTTAGCCTTGCGGATCTCAAGAGGCAGGTTGTCGTAAGCGTACTTCACCTTCTCCCGAAAGAGACGATGGGCATCAGGCAGCGTGTGAGCGATCAACGCGCACTTGGCCGACTCAAACAGAGCGGCGTCTAGCTGGATGATGCAGCACTCAGTGGTGAAGCCTAGCTGCCGAGCCTTCAGGATGATGTTCCGGGTATGCATCCCATCGAAGTACTCGACCTGCTCATCGGTCATGCGGAAGCGAATGCGCTTGCCGTTTTTATCATTAATAAAATAGAGATTGTTCAGCCTCCAACGCTTGTCCCGAAGCAGCTTCAAGTGCTCGGGCTTCATGTCAGGCTTCCTTCGATAGCTCGTCCATCAGTTTTGATAGGTCTTCGGAGTCATCGCCACCAGACTTGGCGTCGAGGTCATATGCTTGGCGCTCAAGGAGGACCAGGGTCTTCAGGGTCTCGGCCAGCTCCTTCATGGTCTTGGATCTGCCGCCGAGGCTGATGACCTTTCCGTACAGCTCGTTGCGCCGGTCGAAACCCTTATCGTCGGGGTCACGCATCAGCTCTCCAAGCTCTTCGAACAACTCTCTGTTGTCGGTCAGGCTTTCAAGCTCGTCCAGCATTTTGTTTGCCAGGCGACGAGAGCGACCAATATCCGTGCGGTGCGCCATCCTGATGTCAGCGATAACTTCAGCGTTTGCTTCAACGATCCCTCGCTCGGTTGCCAGTGTTTCCGTGGAAACCTTGCTGGAAACCTCACGTTTGGAAACCAGCGAATCGGCTTTAGCCTTGATTTTCGCCTTGAGGTCTCGCTCCCATCCTTCAGCCTTTGCCCGCTTGTTGATTGCGGTATGAGACACACCACAAGCTGATGCTATCTCGCGGACGGAGAGCAGACCGGCCCGGAAGAGCTGTTCGATGCGCTCCCAGTCGGGTTGCTTTGCTGCCATGTTGAATTCCTTATTGCTGCTCAACCTTCACGGTGAACGTTCTGATCTTTCCACCAGTGCCTGTATCGCGCTTGGCTGCCATCTCTACGGCCTGATAGGCGGACGCGCCCATGTCGAGTGCTGTGTATGCGTGATCTCGACCACTGCCGATTGCATAGGCCTTGTCCGGGAGCACAGAGCTCTCCACGATCCTGCCATCTTCATAACTGATCAGGCTTAACTCACCGCTCTTGCACACAATGGCAAGAGCCCCACAGTCGCCTGAGATCTCTTCACCGTGGTAGGCCTTGATCAGATCATTGATCTCTGACATGCCGCCAGCACCGAAGAAGAAAGCCCCATCGCGCTCACGCATCTTGTCGAAGTCGTCATAGACGATCGTTCCGCCAGCAGTGCAGCGTCCGTCATAGGCGATGATGCCGTCCTTGTAGGCGATCGTGGTCATAGCGTTGCCTCATCACCCGGGTCAATCTCACGGTAACGGGTCGCCTTGCGCGCCTGGGCGTTCAGCTTGTCGGTGTCGACCTCAAGGCCTGCCAGGTAAGCGAAGGTGTTCACCGCTATCACGTAGAGGCGGAACCACCAGGGGTGATAGGCCAGGAATATGACTTTTCTGTCCATGGGATCACCTATCATTCTTTGGTTTGAGGCTGCTCAAGGTTATTGAGGCATTGCTCACAGTGCAGGTATCGGCACAGCCATCCCTTGACGCGCGGCCAGTGGTTGGCGACGAACCAGTGTCTTAGGCCAGCCAATGCGAGCGCTCCGTGGAAGGTGACGCCTGCAGCGCTGGGGCTGAGGAGTACAGTCTCGCCACGGGTAGCAATCGCGAAACCGGACACGGCGATCGCCGCGTAAATGATCTTGCCGACAATACCGTCTCTCACCTTGTGGCTCAGTACACACCACATCGCCCAGATGGCAATGAGGGAGATAAAGGCCGTGCTCAATGTTTGAACGCTCATTGATTAACCCCCCCCAAACTTCGAGCGGATAAGCGCCCAGATGTCGGCGGCTTTGATGGCGCGGTTGATGGCGGTCAGTAGCGACCCGCCGAAAGCTCCAAGCAGGAACCCAACACCGGCCACATTGCTGGGGTCAGTCACAGCCAGGCGGTCGCAAACAATGCCAGTCAAGTACAGGGCGCAGGCAATACCCGTCAGCAGGAAGATGACCCAAGACCAGAGATCCTTGAGGTCGTCCTTGCTCCACCAGCTCGCGATGATGGCGCCGACTACCCCGGCAAGGATCAGGTCGGCCTTGTCGAGCAAGCGATGCAGGAATTCCATGCGCTCGACCTCTCAGTTGCATGAGTGAATAAAAAAGGCCGTCAGGTGCCGGCCAAACGCTGGGGAGCAGCGGCGAATAGGTCAGCCCCGGCAGCACTCCCAGCTCAGAGCGAAGGGTGTGGCGGGGCCGAAAACGAAAAGGCCCCGATCAATGTCGAGGCCCTGAATAGGTACGCGTGTCTTCCCACGCTGCCAGCCAAAGACCATCACGGCGTCGACACCCAAGTGCATCGATCTCGCTGCTCATGTCTCGCGCCACCCTGAAAGCGTGTTAGGTCAGGGCGCGCGGGCTGCCGGTGTTTTTCCGTAGCGCTGCACTACCGGCTTATCAGCGTCCAGGCCTCCCGAGGGCTGCCCTGGCTGCAGGTAAATCTACAGATTCTTCTTATGGATGCGCCAGCCCATGGCGACACCAGGATGCAGGTATTCGCCGGTCTGCGGATGGCGCGAGAAGTCGGTCTCGCCAACTTGTCGCGCAACTGCTTCCCAGGCCGTACGGGCCCGCTCCAGCGTGCTGATTCTGGTCTTCAGCTTCATGCGCACCTACCGGCAGTAGAATTAAGGCAATAAAAAACCCGGCGCTGTGGCCGGGTTTGTTTGTCTCTTGCATCACCTACATGCGCAAGTACGACAGGATGGGTGAATAATGGCTCATTGGCTCAGCCATCGTCAAGCGACTTCTGATATCACAAGGCCTTCCTGCTCAAGGATGTGCTGAGCCTCGACCAGAGCCAAGTCAACACTGCTCTCCAGCGCCTTGCGAATGTCACGCCTCCACCGCTCCTGGGTCTTAATCGGATGCGGTTCGTTTGACCAGTTATCCATCTCGTACCAGCCGGCCGGCAGGACGTTCGTTGAGCGCTTCCCGTCCACGCCCGGCAGCCGAGGTAACGCCCACGTAACCACGGCACAGTGAAGGAACCGCTCCGGCGCCGGTGAGCGCATCACACGGGTCAATTCTGCAATTGCCGCATGCTTGCGCTCGGTGTGTGTGGAGAACTTCGCCACAAGGGCGCGCCAGTGTTCGGCGGACAGCGATTTGTGTAGGCGACCGAAAACCCAGCAGTCGGTGAGGAATGCAGCCTCCTTGCCGACGATCTCCCCCTTCTGCTTGGCGCACTGCACCTTTGGCTCAAAGTCGCAGCCGCCGGCGGAGTTGATGGTTTCGGCGGCGAGCGCCCGGACAACTGCGGATACCACGTTGCGATAAGTCATGCCGCTCTCCCCTTCAGCTCTCTGGTCTTTGCCCGGTAATCGGCGGCCATCGCCTTCAGCTCTTCCACGGTGTACTTCTTGGGCTCATGAGGGCCTTCAAGCCATGCAACCTTTTCCTCACCGATTCTCTGTAGGAGCGAGATTCGGTAATTGATGAGGTTTCCTGATAGGTGGTTATTGCACGGGGCGCACTGTTTCCAGGCGTTGAGCGGTTCAAACCTCAACTCTGGGTTCGCTCCTACAGTGCGGTAATGGCCGGCGTGATATTGGCCTTCGTGGTGGCGACCGCAACTGATGCAAGGCAGATCCGCGTCACGGGCGCGCACCCAGGCGTTGAAGGCGACCTGCGTGTCTTTGAGGTGGTCCGCACGAGTCTTGAGCGCCTCCTTGCGCACCTTGATGTCCCGGCGCCCGGCCTGGGCCAGCGACTTCTTCTCCTTGGCCTTCTGCGCCTCAACAGTGGCCAGCGCACACTTAGGGCTGCACACCGCCTGACCCAGGCGCTGCGGGACGAATGAGGCCCTACACGTAGCAACGCGGCATTTCTTCGGCTTGGCAGGCTTCCGTTCTATGGTCATGCGGCCTCCTGGCTAAGCAGGTCAGAGAAGTACACGCCCTGCGGTGCAAAGCGGGCGACGATGCGATCGGTGTAGGCGATGCCCTGAGCGCGATTGAACAGGCTGGTCACCGGGAAGCCGTCCGGGCCGAACAGGTGGCACTCGCCCATCATGTCCAGCTTGGTTTCATACGGAAGGTGACGCATCACCCGGTACCACTCAGCCTGGAACCCGGCGTCATCGTTCAGCAGGATCTGCACGCCGACGTGGAGCTTGCAATATTTGCGGGCCTCGGCTGGGTCGCCCAACTGGGTCATCTCGGCGATGCGCTTGTACATGGCGAACCACAAGCGGTTCTGGTCCAGGGTTCGGTCCTTGCCCGGGCGAAGGCTAACCAACACGTAGTGCTTGTCCTCGAACATCCTGGACATGCGTGTGATGGCCTCGGTGAGCATAGAGCGGCAGTTGACTGAGATTTTGTCCGTCATGCTGCAGCCTCCGACAAAGGCGAGTCGCCGCGCAGGACCAATAGGTGGTCGCGCGAGATAAATGCGTCGACGACGAAGCCGCCAAGGTCGATCGCCAGCGGAATACCCTCTCCGCGCCCGCGCGCCACGTAATACTTGCGATCCTCGCGCCCCTGCACCGGGTCAAATACGAAGTAGCCCTCGTCGGTGACCTCGATCAGGATCTGGTGGTTTCCGCCCTCGATGTTGAGCGACGGTGACGTGCACAGATAAACACCCTCGGCGGCCAGCGGCGGGCAATCCAGACTGAAGAACGCCGTGTATTCAACGCCAAGTCGCTCCAGCATCTGTCGCAAGGTCATATCCCCGTCGCGATATGGCTTGTGCATTTCTTCGATTACTTCCTGTGCCGGGCGCCCAACAATCATTGCCAGGCAGGTCGATACGCAGCTGTAAGGGCATGGTTGCATTTGGTGAGTGATAATCGGTTTCATGACTGCTCTCCCTTGCTCATTGCGTCGATAGACTTGTCCACGTCCTGGGCGCGAAAGTGCACGCCGGTAAACCACAGCGGCACGCTCAGGTAGAACTGATGCACGGACTCGCTCTTGTCTCTCAGCCACTGATACCGATCAGAATCCTTACGCAGCGCCTCGACCTCAGCCTTCAGCTCAGCATTCACCCGCTCGTAGGCTTCGTAGCCGGTCTTGAGGCCGGCGATTTCGGCGCGTAGCTGGTCGCGCTCAGCGAGAATCTCCTGTGCTTTCCTAACGCTCTGCCAATCGCCATAAACACGCAGATTCCCATCCAGCGTCATCCCAACCGTGAAAAGCTCAGTGAGGCGCGCGTTTTCGCGATGCGCTTCCTGCATGTCCTCGATGTAAGTGATGGCCGCCGACTCAATCTCGCTATTTTCCGTGGAAAGACGCTCGTTCTCGGCCTTGAGCTGGTCGCGCTCTGCGCAAACAATTTCGAAAACATCCAATTTCACACCAAGACAGTTGGTGCTCATCCGCTCGTTCTCGGCGATCAGGGCCGCGATTTGTTTCTTGCATTCTTCACACATGATCCCAAGTCCTTCTGGTCTGTACCTGCTGAACTGCGGTCTGCACAACGCCATACAGCGCTGCAAATTGGCGCTGAGACATGCGCTTTGTTCTGATATCCAGGACGGCATCCAGCGTCAGCTTCCCGACCTTCACAGCGTCACCGCGTCGAGGATTGAAAGGGGTTTCCATCCGGTGGCAACGAGCGCATAGCCATTCCACATCCAAAGGCCTGTCATACCCTTTGTGGTAGTGACCCTGGATCAGGGATCGCCCATCTACGCCCGCTCCTGGCTCGTCTCCGCACTTTTCGCAAATTGATGGCCGCACAAGATTTCCTGACAAAATCGCATCCCGGACTTTGCCGTGGGCTCTGGTTTTCAATGGGTCCCGCACTTTCGGTGCAGCCTCGGCCAGCCGCTTCAGTTCGGTGTTGTCGGTCATGGCTTCACCTTCAGGCCTGCGGCTTCGATGGCCGATTGTTGAGCCTTGATCAGTTCCGCAGCCTGAATACCAATCGAGAGTGCCTGAGGATTTTTTTCATCCTGCTCAAGCATCTTCGCGATGTGGAATGCATCCTCCGGGGAGATCGGCCCCGCAAGTTCGGTGCCCATGTAGTGATCAATCTCTTCGCTGGCGCCGTATTCGGTCAGCGTGTAATCGAGCAGGCGCCCGCAGGTTTCGCAGTGACAGCAGCCGTCATTTTCTTGCTGCCATCCGCCATCGACGTATTCAGCACGCCCTGCTGCGACCTCTGCTTCCGCGCATGACCGGCAGTAGGACGGACCCTGGTCAGCGTCAGCACCACCAATCCAGTGAGGGAATGGAATATCCAAGGAGTTTGCGTGAGCGTTCAGAACCAGCAGCGCCGCGCCCGACAGGTCTTGCGTCTTCACCTCTACGAATTCGGTCATGTCCGTTGCTCCGCTGCTTCTGCGATCACTGCCAAACGTTCCGACTTGCGGGCCTGGAGCCACGCATCAGAAGTGCGATCTCGCTCGCTGCCCTTGTCGACCCACTCCCACACCGGGCGGCCGTTGCTGACCATGTAGGCCCGGTACATCTTGCTGTACTGCTGCTGGCGGATTTGCTGGACGCCACGGCCTTTCAGGAATCGTTCGTCGCCGGCCTGCGGCTTTGGTTTGGCCTGCGAGGTGCTATATCGAATGCTGGTTACGGTCATGCTCGTGACTCCAATTCCTGGGCCTGCTTGATGAGCAGTGCGCGGCGATCTGCCAATTCGTTGGCTGCTTCAATTCGCATTTCGAGCTTCCGTTCTTCGCTGGCGGCGCGCATTTCCAGCATGGAGGACTTCACCAAGTGCAGTTTTTCGCGCAGCGCCGGGGCGGGCCTGGCTACAGCGCCAGTGAGCAACCCAGCAATCGCCCGGCCATCCTCGGTGACCGGGACGACACTCAGGTCCGCCAAGTACTTCTGGCCGTGTTCGCGGGGGATGCGCTTCAACTCCATCGCCTTGGTGACGGCCTGAATCCTGCGGTTGGCGTCAAAGCCCACAGAGACGTGCCAGTTCACAGGCTTGGCATCCTCTCGGGATTGGCCGACAAACCGCTCGTACGCGCTGATGAACGCCATCCTGGCCCCAATCTTGTCCCCGGCATCGAGCACAGGCTTGGCAGCGGCCAGGGCCAGCTGGATTTCGTCGGTCAGAACGACCGTTTCGTATTCGTCGTTGGTGGTCATGGCGATAGCCCAAGCCTCGTCCTTGCCGGGACGGCCGTCGGAGGACTGGACGCGCTGCAGGATGTCTGCCATTGCCAGCTTGCCCTTCACCTCGAAGCGGCATGCCTTCAACGCGGCTTTGACGACGGGCACGGGGTAGGCGCAGAGGTCTTCGGCCATCATCGCGGCAGTGCCTGGGTTCATTTCCTGGCCCATGGCCTCGGCTGTGGCGCAGATGGCGGCGGCCAGTCCGGCGACCTGCTGGTCGTTCATTTCAGAGGTATTCATTGCGGTCACCTGCTTGGCGTTTGGCCAGAACCATTTGGGCGGCCTGCTCGGCGGCGGAGAGGTTTGCCTCGGTACGTTCCATCTGGCGGGCGGTTGTGCCGTTGACGCGCTGTCCGGTCACCCACTGGGTGTGGTAGCTCTCGGCGTTGGCCAGCAGTTCGTTGAGGCTGTGGCACTTGCGCAGCACAGCGGCGTCGCTGGTTTTCAGGAAGTGAGCGGCGACGTGGTGGGCGACATCGGCACCCAGGCGGTCGACGAGCAAAGCCATCTGCTTGCCAGTCTTGGCGTTCCACACCGGCCAGGCGTTGTAGCGTTTGCGGTAGGCCATGGCGTAGTTGGCCCAGACCTTGAAGGTTTTGCAGGCCTGGTCTTTGGGCCCAGGCATGTCGGCGGGAATCTCAACTCGTGGCTGCTGGGGGGCAAATGGCACGACCTGACCCGTCACGACCTTGGCGTCAGCCTGGGGCGTAATTGGTTCCATGACTGGTTCCATGACTGGTTCAAGAGAGTTACTGATTCTGGGTGCATCTGCTGCACTACCCCCTGGTGCAGGAGATTCACTAGGTGGTGAACCTGCTGCACTACCCTGGTGAACCTGCTGCACTACCCCTGGTGCAGCAGGTGCACCACCACCGTCGAGGGTGAGGAAGTAAACGTTTGACGAATTCCCCTTCGGGCCACCCTTCCGGATCTCCTTGCGCAATAGCCCCGCCTCACACAAGGCGGTGATGTGATTCATGACAGAGCGCTTGCTGATCTCGCACTGATCGGCGACGTGCTGGTACGAGGGCCAGCACTCCCCAATATCACTGGCGTTGTCTGCCAGCTTGATCAGTACCAGCTTGCGCAATGGATTGCCGACGCGAAGCTTCATCGCGGCGACCATAAGGCCCATGCTCACGCCAAATCCTCTTCGGTAGCCTTGCAGTGGCAGAACTGGCCGTCCCAGGTCTTCTTCATAGGGAGCTTCTGTGCCATGTAGAGGTCGTGCAGGCGCTTGGCCCCCTCCTTCAGCAGGATCGGCGTGTACTTGGCGAAGGTATCCATGCCCTCGTTCGAGATATTGGTAACTTTCTCGGTGAGGTACTTGTCGCGAGCGATGGAGCCAACCCGGTACTTGACCGAACGCTTCTCGTCGCGCTCCGCGTTGTATATCCACTTGCGGGCCAGTAACGCGCTGTTGACCTGCTGGCAGTTCACGCCATTGAGGCGCTTGCAGAACTGTGTAGGGGTCATACCCACCTGGAAGATGGATTCAAGGCTGGCGATTTTCTCGGCTTGCTGGTGGTTCTCGATGGCAAGGGCGGCGTTCTGTTCTTCAAGGTCAGCAGCCAGGCGCAGTGCATCAGCACGCGTTTTAGGGACTGAAAAGAACCCTGAAGAAATAGACTCTTCAAGTGCTGTCATCTTGTCGAACACCAGAGCTTGAAGCTCATAGCTGTACGACATAGCCATCAGACAGGCTTCGCGTTTTGGGAAGGTGTAGATGCGACGAATTACCCGGCCGCCGCTCCCGTTGGCGTAAGAGTCAGTTCCCAAAAAATTGGGAGCTGCTTTCCCGATGACCCGAGGCACTTTCGCCATGAAGTGATCGTGACGAAGATCAGGCTGCCCGTCCTCTTTGGTTGAGTTGATGAAATCCACCAGCTCGAGGCTGGTCATGGAAACTGTCCGCGCCACGTTTTGCGATTGCAGAAAACGTGGCGCGAGATTGTTGGGGGTATTGACGGGGATGGATTGTGTATTCATTATTGCCTCGCTGAAGTAGCAATGAGCCAGGCCACGAACCTGGCTTTTTTGTGCCTGCGATTTATGCGCGGGCTTTGTGCAACTCAATTACCGCCCCGATAGCCTCGAGGCTCGCCGACATGTACTTGGCGTGCAGGGCGCGGATCTTCTTGGCTTCGCTTGCGTCGATTTCGCCGTCTTCCAGGGCTGCGGCCACCATCTGATCAAGCGCACCGCGCTGCGCAGACGCCGCCAGCGAGCGCTGATACAGATCGACGTTGTCCAGCTCCCCCGCTTCCGGGATCTTCACGAACACACCGCCGTACATCGCGCAGATGTAGTCCGGCAAATGCTCGGTCTTCGTTTCGCTTTCCAGCACAAATATCTCGGCATCGCTCAGCGGCTTGCACCCGGCGGTTTCGTAGATCTGGTTTTCCAGACGCTTGTCCTTGATGCCAAGGCGAGCAGCTGCGCAATCCATCCC
Source organism: Pseudomonas sp. FG86 (assembly GCF_057808775.1). Lineage (NCBI taxonomy): Bacteria > Pseudomonadati > Pseudomonadota > Gammaproteobacteria > Pseudomonadales > Pseudomonadaceae > Pseudomonas > Pseudomonas sp. FG86. The sequence goes on from NZ_JBMDIS010000007.1 coordinate 152,088, forward strand.
TCCAGGGAAAGCGTTGGACACGGCTGCCATTACTTGGCGACGGGTCTCTAGTACGGGCGTTTTCATGTCCTAGTTTTTCCTTGGGTCGTTTGCGTTCAAGATTGCTTCGTCGCCGAGATTGGTCATTTACTTAATCAGGCCCAGGCGACCTCACTTCCAGCCACACTTGGCAGCTGATGACACGATTTAGGCGGCGGTTCTTTTGGCGGACTGAACTGGAAATGGGCGGAGCTCTTCCGCGGTGAAAGCCCCGTCGTCGTGCTCGATCACATACACATCCCGACCAACACGAAGGGCTTTGTTCAGTGAGCCCTGGGTAAGGCCAAGCAAGGTCGCAGCCTTGGTTTGCCCGTGGGCGCGGGAAAACTCCTGAAGGGTCATGCGGCTCATAGCCGTCCTCCTTTTGATAGATATGCGCCAAGTATCGCCGCCGGAGATTATTAAATCAACCCCGGCGGCGATTGATTAAATATCGCCGCAAGGAATAATCGGCGCATGAAAAAACGCGACTTAGAAGAATGGGAAAAAGCTGAGTGCTTGGCGCTCAAGGCTGCGGTGGACGCCTTCAACACAGGAAAGTCCAGATCCGAATCTCTTACTCAAGGAAAGATTGCTGACGCCCTTGGCATTAACCAGGGGTCCGTGAGCTCGTACCTGAATGGGTACAACGCCCTTAACGCGAAGGTCGCAAGTGTTATATCGGGATTGATATCAACCCCAGTCGAGGTATTCAGTCCCAGATTGGCTGAAGAGATATCCAAGATCTCCCTCGCAGCAAGCAGTGGCACGCCCCACTACTATCAGGATGAGAAGTACCAAAGGGCGACTCCGGAGCACCGTCAGGCGGTTGACGAGATTGCAACTCAAATGCTGGAGTTATCAGCCGAACAGGCGCTGAAACTCAAGCAGGTAATGGACCTACTGATGCCATCTAATGAATCAAGAAAAGATTGATTACCCGCCACTGCTTGATGCTGGAATTCATCCATACTCCCTAGATGACCTGAAGAGACTAACCGTCGATGACTTTCCCGAGTCAACGCGAAGGAAGGTGCTTTTTGGCGGCCTTACGGTTTATCTTGAGCTTCTGGAGAATGCTGGAGTTAAAAGCACAATCTGGGTTGACGGCTCGTTTATGTGCGCCAAAGACGAGCCTGAAGACATTGATTTGGTTGTCGTTTACGACCCGGAAAATGTTGACTCCCTCTCCGAATCGGCTCTCCCTGTCGTAAATAATTTGCTCAATACTAATTTTGTCGCCGCACGCTTTGGCCTGCACGTGTTCAAAGTAGAGAGCAGTGATCAGGAAGGTCTAGAATTCTGGATTCAAAAATTCGGCACGCAGCGCGATGAGCGCACCCCTAAAGGGCTTGCCGCCTTGAGGTTAAATTGATGACTGAGCAAGCAAATCGTATTGATTGGCTTGAGCGCCAGCTTGCTCAGGTCAATCGGTTTATTCAGCGCGACTCATTAAGATTGCAGGAAACTCCAGGGAAGTTTTCTGTCGAGCTCGCTCTCGACTCCTGGAAATCGCACCAGGAAGAACTGAGGCAGGACCTCAGGCAGGCAAAGGCAGCCCTTCAACATGAGGTCGTCGAGCTTCGCCTGATGGGGCGCAGAATGGATGGCAGTATCCCACTCAAGCTTCTGGCGAAGGTTGCAGATAGATTCAACAGTGCGATCGCGCATGCTGCTTATCATCTTAGACATGGAAGACCCCCTTCCAAGGGTATCCCCGAGGACACATCGGCTGAGATTGACCTGCGTCTGTCTGGCCTAGCATTTGGCTCCACCAGGCTCGTATTTGCAGGGAACATAGCGCCAGACACAACGGGGGATTCTTTAATGGAGGGCGCGCTTGAGCAGATATTTGATGTTCTATCCTCGCCTTCTCCAGAAAAGATACGGGAGTTAGTAACAGCAATCGGAGCCCCAGCGGCAAAAGCCCTTAGCGACCTTCTTGGTACGCTTGAGAAGCAGGAAATTGGAGCCGAGTTAACCTGGCCAGCACCAAACGCCAAGCTGTATCACTGGGGTGGATCATTGGATGCAGTAAAGTCAGCGCACTCAAGACTTTCGGTGGTTCAGGTCGACAAGCCCATCCAGGTTTCCGTCGAGGGTCGCGTATCTCAACTAAACGAGACCGGCGCCATCTATGTGCGAATGGATGACGGAAGCAAAATCAAGATTAACTACAACCGGCAGCAATACCTGCACGTCCAGAAGCTAACCCTCGGGATGATCGTATCGCTTAAAGCTATGAGGCATACCAAGAGGGATGAAATTGCCGGAAAAGACTTTTCGACATTCAACCTCATAACTGACGATTAGCAACCCCCTTCCAAATCGAGCCCGCACAGAGCGGGCTTTTTTTCGTCTCTAGAAAAATATATCGCCGCCGGGATTGACACTGCATATCTCCGGCGGCAATACTTATCCCATCGAGACGCCACAGTCCTTCAACAGGCAGCCGCGAATCGATCCGCTCTTTAAAAACTTGATGGACGCCGAGCTGGCCGATGCATAGCCAGCGGACGTACCGCGCAACGGTACGCAGCGATTCGACCTAATGTCGGCGCTGGGCATAGGAGACCTCATTCGGAGGGCGTAGCTGGAGAGGCTGCGCGGTGTTGAGTAGGTGTATGGCTAATGGCGGCATGACCCCAGGCACACCGACAGGCATCAACGGGAAAGCGACCGTTGACCTATGCAAGGAAAGGAGAATACCTGCCCGTTACCAGCGGGCAGGACGCTCTCCAGAAAGTCTTGAGAAGGACTTTGCGGAAAGCAGAGAGTCAGACGGCTCGCAGGAGAAGGTAATGAAACCAGTAAGCAGTCGCGCAAAATCTCCTCATCGTAATGGAACCGAGATTCTCGTTGTTCATTATCAGGGCAAGCAGATGAGGGTGACGGTAACCCAAGACCTCGAGGGGGTCGGATGGGATGATGCTTCAACCGCTGAAGGCTGCGAAGTTCAGATCAACATGATTGTCTCTAGATCTGTCGTAGCCAAAGAGGTGAAGGAAATGCTTGATGACTCCAAGCATGGAAACAACATGCTGTTCATCTGTAGAACCTTCAACATAAAAAGGGATGTCATGACGGCGCTCGGGTTTGCCGATGGCGCGCTCACCGCATAGGAAGCCCCGACCTGTAGTGATACGCTCCACCTTTAACAAGGAGGGGTGTCATGCGAATTTTATTGACTGCGGCTATAGCTGCTTCCGTGCTGCTGGTGGGATGTTCGACATCAGGGATAGAGCAAGACAAACCGGCTTTTACCGGGCAGTCCAAAAAAACGGCCCAGCAGTACGTGCGCTGCCTTGCCCCTAAATGGCAAGAATTCAATCCATCTACCAGCTCAATCGAAACCGAGAGCGGATATAAGATTGCCGCCTCGGCAGCGCTTTCTGGCGTAGTCGCATTGGCGGTCGTCGATGAGTCTGGTGGCGGGTCTTTGATTCGAGTATTTCTTCCAATGGATTGGGCGGGGACTAGCGGCTGGAAAAGCTCCGCAAAAGACTGCATTTGAACCATCTAAAAACATAACCACCTTCGGGTGGTTTTTTTACACCTGGAGAAAAGCTATGCCAGCACTGGCTATTGAATATTCACCGCTAGAAACGATTCGACTTGGCGGAATGCTGCGGCAGTTTGGTAAAGAATACAGGCTGTCTGTTCGGAGTCCGGCAGAGGCAATCAAAGCGCTCTGCGTGCAAATTCCAGGCTTCGAACGCTTTCTGTCTAATGCAAAATCGCGAGGTTTGGAGTTCGCCGTATTTCGAGGGAAGAAAAACATTGGCGAGGACGAACTCTGCTTCCAGGGTAAGGGGGAGATCAGAATCGTGCCCGTTATCACGGGCTCCAAGCGCGCCGGCCTGCTTCAGACGATCGTTGGCGCAGTTATGGTTGTCGCTGGAATTGTCGTTAGCGGGATGTCATTTGGTCTTGCCTCCCCTATAGGTGCCGCCTTGATCGCTGGCGGTATTGGGATGGTCGCTGGAGGTGTAATTCAAATGCTCAGCCCCCAGGCCGGCGGACTCAAGACCAGCGCCGCACCCGAGAACACACCGGGCTACGCCTTCGGTAGCGCGAAGAACACCACCGCATCCGGCAACCCGGTACCGCTCTGCTACGGCAAGCGGCGGGTGGGCGGTGCGATCATCAGCGCCGCGATCTATGCCGAAGACCAGATGTAGCCAACATTCGTAGCACCGCAGCCGCCCACGAGGCGGTTTTTTTATTGCCTGGAGAAAACCATGACCGAAGTAGCAGCTCAAGCAATCAGCTTTCCAATCGAAGGCTTGAAGGTAACCGTCGCAGGCCCCGAGCTTCGCGACCTCTGCAACAAACAGGCAGCGTTCCACCATGAGCGTGCCGGTGCTTACGCCAAGCAGCACAGCAGTCTTCAGGACGCACAGATCGAGGCAATGCAGTACTCGAATGGTGACCCGAAGAAAGCGCTGGCAGATAAGCAGGCTGAGCACGAGAACAAGGGTCGCGAGCTGACGTTCATCGCCGACCACATCAAGTTGGACGCTGAATACCTGCTCGATCGCTCGGCGCTGGCTGAGATTGGCGTGATTCGCAGCAGTCGCGGCTTCTTCTGAGCGGAGCGATTACGCCATCACCTGAAAAGCCTGTAGCGGCTAACACCCCATTTGATTCAAGCCGGTGACCGACGCCAGTAGCGGGTCACGGCGCCACAGATTTACTGATGCCGCTTCTATGAGGCGGCATTGGAAATCAACGGAGATACAACGATGAGCATGATCGAGGTGAGTAGAGACCATTTCTTCCAGGCAATAGGCGGGCCGGAAAACATCCACCCCACTCCCTGGCCTGAGTTCTCGGAATGGAAAAACCTGAACACCCACGCAACTGTCGGCAGGTCGGAGCCTGGTTACCTGAGCAGCTTTTTCAAGCCGAAGCGGTACTGGCTGGAAGAGTCGTTTGCCAACCGCAAGCCATTCACTGCCAAGGCAGGTCAGCAAGATCTTTTCGCAGCATGACGGACCTTTTCACTGATGCCCATCCAGAGCGGTGGGTATCGGGAAAACAACCCGGAGCATGACCATGAACAAAGTCATCCACATCACTCTGCGTGGTGAGCTGCAGGTATTTACCGATGAGAGCCTGGCCGCCTGCATTCACGAGGCAAACAGGCTCAACGCTGAGCGTGGCTACACCAGCGGCGTTCGCGTCGTTGAGTGCGAAGACGGTCATCGAATGACGGCGGCCGATTGCAAGGCTGCTGCATGACGGACCTTTTCACTGATGCACCTGGTGACGGGTGCAGCGGGAAAACAACGGAGGGCAAGACGATGCCGGACCCAAACAGCCCCAATGGCTGCTACCAGCGCCACAGCTATACGGTTGAGCGCACGCCACGTAAGAGCGGCGCAGGCTTCCACCGAGCGATCTACGACCAGAACGGCCGGCAGGTTCTGAGCCGCGCCGGATACGACGCAGAGATCCAGTTCTGCCGCGAGCAAGGGCTGATGCTGATAGAGGATCAGGCCCCGCTGCAGTCCGCGTAGCTGTTAGTCACAGCGGTTGAAACGGAATGTATGGACCTGAACCACGACAGCCTGTCGTTAACTGCCCGATCCTCTCTATGAGAGCGCATCGGGGTGTGAACTGAGTACCGCCAGCTAGCGCGAGAGCAAAGGCAGACAAACGTCATGCAGTTCACACCCCGATGCGGACGAAACTGCGGCCTATAACCGCCCACCTGCATCACCGCAACACAGCAGATGAATGCGCAGGGGTTTCCTGTAGCGCCGGGGCTTGTCTCCGGCCATCTGCACCCACTTCCCCGCCTCTACCCGTCAGCACTCCTCCCCCGCGCCCATCGGCAACCAGCGGGAGGCATGAGTGTTGAGCGAATACAGGTGAACCCACAGAGGAAATAACCATGTGCAACTGCGCAACCGAAGTTGAATCGGCAGCAAAGGAAAAGATTCGCGCCAAGCTGCCAGAAGGCTCTCGCGACTTCTCCGTCGAGCTGCAAGGGTTCGCCTGGCTCCTGGGCGGCACCGTGAGCATGAAGAACAAGCTGAACCTGCACATCGAGTACGAAGTGCCCAAGAAGAAAGGCGACGGGTTCCAGCGCAAAAAGCAGGACATGTCGATGCTGGGCAGCTACTGCATGTTCTGCGGCGAGAAGTACGACAAAGACGAACCGAAGGCCGAAGCCGCCTAACCCCAAACACTGGAGGTCGCCATGGCCCGCACTTACGAATATTGGACGGTCAAGGATGGTGAGGACATCGCTATCAAATTGACCGTCGCCTATTACTCGGCCCGGAAAGGAAATTTCAGTTCGCAAGCCGCCGATCCCGATGAGTACTTCGGACATTGCGAAATCAATTGGGAGTCGAAAGACGACACCAGCTTCATGACTGAATCCGAGATCGCCTCAATGGAGGAATGGCTTGTAAACGAGCATTCCGAGTACTTGGCCGATCAGGACTACTACGACTAACCCGCCACCCTGGAGGCGAAAATGAACGCAACAGCGCTTGCACAAAGTGAATTCGATAACCGTCTGCCGCCTCCAGTCAGCGAAAGTCCTCTGGAACTGGCACGCGCTGAGTGGCTTTACAACGCAGTGGAGCAACTGGTGCGATTCGGCTGCGACGTAAAGGTCCAGCGCCGCCTGAGAAGGCCACAGGCCGTCACGGTAGCCCAGTTGGCACTGGCGGCTGATGAGCTTGTGAACGCTCGGATGGAGAGCTGTGACATCGGCACACCGGCACTCGGGTGGCTGCTGATCGCCAACAACTGCGGACGGGCTGACAAAAAGTCAACCGCCGAGCTGCTGGGCCCGAGCGACCACACCTTCGGCAAGCTTGGCGAACTCGCAGAGGCCCTACTCCGGCCCTTGGTCAATAACGCCCTGATCGCCCAGGCAGAGGACAACGAACTATGAACACCCCAACCGCCCTCGCCCGCCTGGGCCTGGAAATCGCCAAGATGAAGAAGTCGTGCACCCCGGTCCCTGACCGCACCTTCGTCATGGGCATGATCGAAATGGCCGAGTTCGCCGATCTGGTCGACTCCCCTACCGCCAACCGTTACCGCGATGCGCTGGACGCCAAGTTCGTCGAGCGCAATGCAGAGCTTAAGAGGGCCGCAGCATGACCACTCCAGTTGTAAAATCGCTGGTCGACGAGCAGATTGAAGAACTGCCCGCCGACCGCATGACCCTGGCCTTCACTCACACAAAGTGGCTGGGCGCCCTGTCGCTTGCTCACGACGCAGGCATCCCAAATGTTCACGCCTGGAGCCGCCGGGCCTGTCTGTGCGGTGAGTGGACAGTGGCTTATGAGGTGAAGGCATGAATGTTGATTTCAGCAAGGCGCCAGCCTGGGCGGTCGGCCATGCGCTGCATGCGTTCGGCGGAGAAATTCGTGAAGTGTGGGTCGGCGAGCATCAATACCAAAGGCTTGATCAGCCCAAACCGTTCCCCTACGGCGGCGGTAACAGCGATCACCGTCACAACCCGCGCCGGTCTGAGTTTCATTTTGAGCAGTTGCGCCCAGCGCCCTGGACCGGCGAAGGTCTGCCGCCTGTTGGGACGGTCTGTGAGTTTGCCGGCGGCACGAACTGCCCAGAAGATCCATTCGACAAAGACCTCAAGGAGGGCGACGAGGTGACGATCATCGCTCACTTCAAGGATGGTGAAAGCGAGCTGGCGGCGTTTACGTTCAACCCTCGCAACCTTTCACGCGGCAATGCCTGTGTAGAGCAAGGTATGCACGGCTGCTTCCGCCCCATCCGAACTCCCGAGCAGATCGCGGCTGAAGATCGGCGAAAAGGGATTGAAGAGTTGGGAAATTTCCTCGCCGCGACCAGCTCCACCCCAACGCCATATCTGTGGGAAGCGGCCCAAAAGATATACGACGCGGGCTACCGCAAGCAGGTGTCGGAATGAGCGATCACCAACTGCTGGAAGAATTCCAGGCGTATTGCGATAAGCAGCTAATCAAGCCGCGCAATATTTACTTCCAGTTATGGAGGGATTCCAGGGCAAGCGTTAATGCAGAGATTGAAGCGCTGCGCAAAGAGTGCGCCCGGCTGGAAGAGGACAACCGTGGCCTTCTGGAAGACTTCGAGGGCGCGCTATGAGCGAACGCATCGAATTGGAGCCATGCCCCTACTGTGGCGGGCATGCAAGCCTTTCAAAGGTTGGCCGCGACTGGTATCGAATCGCAGCAGACCACGTAACAGGCTGTCCGCTTGAAGACTTCCAGCTTGACTGCCCGCAGACCGATGACCAGTTACCGCTGCTGCTGCACGACTGGAACACTCGAGTGGATCGGCGTCAGTCCAGTTGCGCCGAGCGCGACCGGCTCAAGGACGAGATCGAAACTCTGCGCATCGACGCCGCGCGCTTCCAGTTCATCGCACAGGACGCCGAGTCTAGCCTTGAGCGCATCTATGGCGATAACTGGCTTGGCGTAGTGGACCAACTCAGGGGTATGGGAGAAAAGCCATGAGGGATATCGAGCGCACCGAAGCTCTAGGCTGGAAAGGCGAAAGCGAAGCGCGCCGGGCGGATAACCGAGAAAAGAGCGCTGTAATCTTGGCGGATCGCGGTATCCAGTTCGAAACCAAGAACATGGGTGCACACCTGATTGTTAGCCACGACGGCAAGGTGGCCGACTTCTGGCCCGGGACCGGTAAGTTCATCCCGCGCGGTGGCGGTCGACCTGGGCGTGGCGTGTTCAACCTGCTGAAACACTTCGGTGTAAAGCCATGACTACCCACCAGCGGCACCGGCGCCGAGCCATCCGCTGGGCCTTCTTCATCACCGGCCTGATCTTCTACGCCGTCCTGTTCCTGGGACCCGCTATCGGCGGCCTGATAACCGAATAAACCCCAAACCTTCAATCGCTGCGAGCATCGCGGCAGGGAGTCACCGTGTCCGCACAACAGCAAGTCATCACCATCGACGACATCAGCGCAGACAACGCGCCGGCCATTTACGTAGCAGGTGGCCTTAGCCAGTTCTTCGAAGCGGTGAAGGCCGAGGTTACTACCGAAGTTCCTGACCTCAAGACCGCCAAGGGCCGAGCCCGCATAGCCAGCCTAGCAGCAACAGTCAGCAAGTCGAAGGCGGCAGTCGAGAAGCCAGGCCGCGATTACCTGAAGCGCCTCAAGGAAATGCCCAAGGTCGTCGAGGCCGAACTGCGCGAGTTCGTCACCAAGATGGACAGCCTGCGCGATACAACCCGCCAGCCCCTGACCGACTGGGAAAATGCCGAGCAGGCCCGCAAGGACCGGCACGTCGACAACATCCAGGCCATCAAGGACATGGAAGTGTTTGGCGCAACGCCGACTGCAGCTGCGGTGGCGCAAGTGATTGTCCAGCTGGAAGCCATCGAGCTCGGCGATTCTTGGGAAGAGTTCCTTCCGGAGGCCGCCCAAGCCAAGGACCGAACCCTTTCCTTGTTGCGGGCCATGCAAAACGAGCGCACCCAGCACGAGGCCGAACAGGCCGAACTCGTACGGTTGCGCGCCGAAGCAGAAGCCCAGGCCCAGCGCGAGCGTGACGCCCAAATCGCTCGGGAAGCTGAGGAGCGCGCCCGCCGCGAAGCCGAGCAGCGTGCACAGGCAGAACGTGATGCCGCAGCCAAGCGTGAAGTCGAAGCAAAAGCCGCCGCTGATCGCCGCGAGCTGGAGTTGAAGCTGGCTGCTGAGCAATCGGAGCGCGCCGCCGCCCAGGCAGCGCGGGACAAGATCGAATCGGAGCAGCGCGCCGCGCAACAGAAGATCGAAGACGAACAGCGACATAAGCACGCGATTGCTCAGGCCGAAGCAGATCGAGTCGCTGCTGAGCAGCGTGCAGAACAAGAGCGCATTGACTCGGAGCGCCGCCAAGCTGAAGCCGCTGAGCGAGCGAGACTCGCAGAGATCGCCCGTGCAAATGCCGCTGCCGACGAGATCAACCGCCAAGCCGCCGCACGGGAAGCGGATAAGGCGCACAAAGCGAAGATCAACCGCGCCGCGCTGGACGCATTTATCGCCGGCGGTATGCCCGTGGAATGCGCGAAACAGGCAGTCACCTTGATTGCTCAGCGCAAGATTCCAGCCATCGCCATCACTTACTGAGGTCGTCATGAACGAGATCATTCAAATGCCGGCACGCGAAAGCGCCGGCCTTACTGCCGCCGAGGTTCACCGCTTCTCGGCCGTAGAGATTCGCCAGCGCGTTAACCTGGTGCAGGAAGTGATGCAGGGCATCATGAAGCGGGAAACACACTACGGCACCATCCCAGGCACCCAGAAACCAACCCTATACAAGCCGGGCGCTGAAGTGCTTTGTGTGACCTTCCGGGTTGCGCAGGAATACCGAATTGAAGATCTGTCCGGCCCAGGTGTTGCGCGCTACCGGGTCACTTGTGTTGGTCGTCACCAGATGACCGGTGTTGCTCTCGGCGAAGGCGTAGGCGAATGCTCGTCCAGCGAAGAGAAGTACAAGTGGCGCGGCGTCATCTGCAAAGCGGAATTGGACGCCACTCCGGAGAATCTGCGCCGGAAGAAATATTACAAAAACGGCAATACGGCCGACCAGATCCGCACCGAACCAGCAGACCTGGCCAACACCATCCTCAAGATGGCCTGCAAGCGGGCCATGATCGCCATGACGCTCAACGTCACTGCTGCATCGGACATCTTCACGCAGGACATCGAAGATCTACCCGAGGAGCTGCGGCCACAGGAGCAGGCTCAGGCTCAGACGCAAAGCCAGAAGGCCGCACAAGTCCCCCATGATCCTGCCCTGTCCGCTCACTGGATTACACAGGCCGAAGCTGCAATCACGCCCGACGCGCTGACAGAAGTTTGGAAGGCCGGGGTGGCTGTCATCAATGACGCCAAGGACACAACAGCCTACGACCTGTTCAAGGCTGCGGTGGTGGCGTGCGGAGTTAAGCTCAAGGCCGCCGAAGAGGCCAAGCCGGAAAGCGAGGACGTCGCAGACCAGCAGCCCGAACCACCAGCCGACGAAGAAGTTGAATTTGAGGAGGTCCCAGAATGATCATCGTGAATTGCGCGCAGGGGTCGGAAGAATGGCACCAGGAGCGAGCCGGCGTTATCACCGCCAGCATGTTTGGCGATGCTCGAGCCAAACTGAAGTCAGGCCCGAACAAGGGCGAACCAACCGCCAAGGCCCAGGATTATGCATTCCGACTGGCTGTGGAGCGGATCAGCGGAAAGCCCCTTGATGGCGGTTTTGAGACCTGGCAAATGCGCCGCGGGCATGAACTCGAACCACAGGCCCGCATGGAGCATGAAGCTCAAACCGGCTTGATTGTCACCCAAGTCGGACTTGTAAAAACCGACGACGGCGCATTTGGCGCCAGTGCAGATGGATTCATCGGCGAAGATGGCGGCTCGGAGTACAAGTGCTTCCTTGCCCCTGAAAAACTTCGGTCGTTCCACATCGACAATGACGCCAGCGAGATCATGGACCAGGTACAGGGGTGCATGTGGATCACCGGTCGCAAGTGGTGGCACATCGGGATGTACTGCCCTGCCCTTGAATCGGTCGGACGACAGTTGTGGTGGCAGGAATTCAAGCGCGACGACAACTACATCGACAAGCTTGAAGAGGAGCTTTGGGAGTTCAAGCTGCTGGTGGACGGATACGAGGAGAAACTGCGGAGCAAAGCAGCATGATCAGCAACCATCTCAGCATGGTCGAGCAGCTTCGCCCGGTCTCGGATGAACTGGCCGCGCAGGTCGCCAAGTACCTGGCCAGCGGCGGCCAGATCGAAGAAGCAGCGCCCATCGGCTACAAGCCCAAGCCAATCACCTACAGCAACCAGATGCCGCCGGCGCCGAAGCCGTTTGTTCGGCGGAAGGTTGAAGCGGCTCCCCAGCCCTACGCCCCGATCAATGCGCGCGCCGATAAGCGAACGAAGATGATCGAGAAAGTGGCTGAACTGGCGCCGACACATACCCAGCGTCAGGTGGCCGAGCTACTTCATGTCAGCCGGAGAACGCTATGCGGCATAACCCAAGAGTTCGGCATCAAATTCAAGAAGGCGGTGCGCGGCGGCAACCAAGACCCTGAGCGCCAAAAGCAGATGGAAGAGCGCGACGCTAAGTTTGCAGAGCGTATCCGTGCCTTCTTGGAACTGGGCATCACTCGCCGCCAGTGCTGCGGAAGGCTCGCCATCAGCAACAAGGCCTTCGAGCGGATCATCGCGGCCCATGGCATCAACTACCCCAAAGCGCGCCAGGGCAGCACCTCATGCGCCGCATAGCCCGCACCCAGCAACGCAAACGACAAACCTGGCTCGCACTGCCGGCCAGCGGAATAGAAGAGGTAGGCCATGGCTGCCGCGCAGAAAGAACGATCGGCCAAGCTTGCCGAGAGGCGACAGGAGTTGGGCGAGCAGGAATTGCGGCACACGGTACAGCCGGGAACGCGAAAGAAGCTCACCGAACTGATGGCCTGGTACGGCGTCGAGGAAGTGAGCGAGGCGGTGCAGCTTCTGGTGATGAACGCCAAGCCTCAAGAAATACCGCCGGCACCGCCCAGGCAGCCCGGAAAGTCTGAAACGATCCGCCACTACTTCCGCCAGGGTATGCGCGACCGGCTGGCCGAGCTCGCATCAGGCCTGGGCGAGACGAAAGACGCCAAAGCCATCGAGCGAGTGATTGCACATGCCTACTCGCTGAGCGTCGACCAGTGCGCTGCGTACTTCTCAATTCCGCGCCACGCTTTACATGTATCTGAAAACGTGGCGCGCAAATTTCGGCAAGCAGGCTTTGCAGAAGCGCTACAGATGAACGCCGAAGACGACTGCGACAACGACTGATCCGGCTCCATGCCGGTGACCCGTAATACCCCAACCCAAACCAAATTGCCACCACCGGACTCCGGAGGGCGGCGCTTATCCCGGAGCAAACCCATGACCAAGCAAGCACAGCAAACAGTTCTCGCCGCCGAACTCCCTGAGCGCGGCCAGCCTCTCGCTGGTGGCGTGTTCATCACCCGCTACTGGCTCAACGGCGTCGAGCGCGCCCTGATCCTTCTGCCTGATGAGCTCAGCGGCCCGTGGGGCGAGTACGGCGTCGAGATCAAAGGCGCGGGAAGCTACAGCGACGGCGAAGCCAACACCCGGGCGATGGCCGAGGCTGGAAGCGTGATCGCCGTTAAGGCCCTGGAGCTGGATGGCTTCATTCCGTCTTGCCTGGAAGGCCAGCTGCTGATGGCGGCCAAGGCCGATGGCCTGGTGGAGCTGCGCGAGGACCGCTGGCACTGGCTGAGTTCGCAGCGCTCCGCCGACCACGCCTACACCATGGACTTTGAAGATGGCTGGCTCTACCACAACGGCAAGACCACCGAGCGGCTCGCGCGCCCTGTCCGCAGCCTCCCTATTCAGTAATTCATTCCTTCATTCGTTTTTCGCAGGTGATTCCCGGGAGCGCCAGGACGGCGCTCAGACCAGAAGCTCGTCGGGAAGCGCCGGCTACCTGCAACTTATCTCGCTCACAGGAGCATCCCATGCGCGCCAATGAACTGACCACGTATACCCGTGGAGATCTGACTATCAGCAGCCCAGATGAAGGGGTTGTGCTAAAACTGGCAACCCTGGCCATCGCCGCAGCGCCGGCTATTGCGGCAAGCGGCATCCCCGCCATCGGCGAATACTGGCCGGGTGAAGGCGGCGTGAACGGCGGCCTTTTCCCAGGCGGCGACAAGCCCTACTACCTGATCGTGCCGACCGGCGCAGATGCCGAGTCCAATCTTGAATGGGGCGGCTACGGACAGGAGCTCGACGGCGCCAAATCCCCATGGGATGGCCAGGCCAATACCGCGTATCTGGCAAACAGCAACCGGGAGCACGATCACCCGGCTGCCCAGTTCTGCGCCAACTTCGAGCGTGACGGTCACAAGGACTTTTACTTGATGGCGCGCCGCGAGGCGTCCTTCCTCGAAATTACCGTGCCGGAAGTCTTTGCCCAGTCTTATCACTGGACGAGCTCGCAGCGCTCCGCCGACTACGCCTACCTCATGGGCTTTGGAGGTGGCTGGCTCAGCCACGACGCCAAGGGCAACGAGCGTCTCGCGCGCCCTGTCCGCAGACGATTTATTTAATCCTCATTCCTTCAATCAGGCCGACAGGCCATCAACGATACCGGGCGCACAAGCGCCTTTTTTGTTGCCTCAAAAATAGGAAGCACCCATGAACGCATTGGCAGCTACTGCGCAACTCGAACTCGTAATCGGCCAGGCCTACGGCGGCGGCTACTTCATCGGTATCACCCAGGAAGACGGGAAGCTGTACCGAAACATTCAGGCGCCCAAGGCTTTCGAGCTTCGCGGCGTCATTGGCTGCTACAGCACTGACGTCACTGGCGCTCGAAGCTACACCGACAGCCGCAGCAATACCGAGGCGTACGCCGCCGCTGGTAGCGAGTTGGCTCAACAGGTAGCCGCCCTGATAATCGGTGTGCATGCTGATTGGGGCATCCCGGCGCGGGATGTACAAGAGTTGCAGTATCGCCACCTGAAGCCAACCGCGCAGGACAACTACTGCACGTGGCGCGACGGCGACAACCCATCGAGCGTTCCTGCCGGCTACCCGTACACCGAAGCTAGCCCAGGGCAAACGCCACTGACGGCCTTCCAGGAGGGTGGCGAGGAAGCCTTTGGCGCCAACTGGTACGTGTCGAGTACGCAGTTCTCAGCCTACTTCGCCTACTTCATGGACTTCAGCGATGGCTACCAGTACGGCGACAGCAAGGGCGACGAGCGCAGCGTGCGCCCTGTCCGCAGAGAATTAATTCAGTAATCCAATCATTCAATTAAGTCGCGGCAGCGACTCGCTTTAAGGGACTTCGCATGGCCATGCACACGGATCTGGATATCCACAAATCAGCCGAGAGCTTGCTTGGCGTCGCCATTCAGTTGCAGCTGAACAACTCGATGGCCAGAGAGCAGGGCCTGCAAGCCCTGCTGACCGCAGCTGATGAGCGGGAGGATGTGCTGGAAGGGTTGATTGGCGAAGTGCTAGACGCTGTGGGGCGTGAGCCCCTGGACTTTGACGCTGTACTGAGGTTGCGTGCCCGTATGCGCGCCGCACTCAAGCCAGCAGAGGTCTGCGCCGACTCCTGCGAGTTCTGCAAGGGCTGGGGGTTTCGTTCCAATCCAGATGGCGCCGACGAAGGATGTGGCGCGTGCAACGGCACGGGAAAAGAGCCATCGGATGACCAGCAATGAAAGCCCAACTCCCCGCCTACTGCTGGTGCCTGCTGGCACTGGCACAACTGATTTGCTGAGGTGATTTATGAGTGAGTTCAAACGAGAGGTTCGTTATACGGTCATCAAGCATAACCAACTGACCGAAAGCCAAATGCAATATCTGAAAAAATGCATATTCGGTGAAGGCATACCGACTGTCGAGGCGGTGGTAGTTGAGTCCGATTGGCCTGAATACCAGCCTGTTTGGAAGATGATCGAGGATCGAGTATCCGGCGCCCCAGTGGAGGGTGGAAAAGCTGAATACGATGCGCTGGCTCAATCCATGACCACCAACCAAACGATTGACGGCGTGCTGGTGCCGCGTGAGCTGCTTTCATACTGGGCTGAATGCCTGGAGTCAGCTGGATTCAAAGACAGGCCCGCCGAGATGCGCTCCCTGCTGGATGCCGACAAGGTGAACAACCGGCAGATGGGCTTGATGCAGTTCGTAGAGGCTCACCCGATCAAGTCAGCCGCCCGGCGCGAGCCGATCGCCTGGTACACCGAGGATTACCTCACCGACAGGTCAGCCACAACATACGACCTGGCGACCATGGAACGCTGGAAGGCGAAAGGATGGCCAGTGTCGCCGCTCTACATCGATCTGCCCGCGCCGGTAGCGGTTGCGCTGCCTGAGCGGCTTACCCAGGCTGAACTGGAAGAGCTGGAAGTAATTGAGGCGTTCATTCACGGCCAGGGGCTTTCTAATCTGGCCGGAACCATGGCTGCTGCTCGACAGTTCATCGACGAAGTAACCCGCCTTAACGCCAAATCCCGATAGGAGTGCGCCCGTACTCCTGCGCAAAACCTGTAACCCCTCCCCCTTCAAAGTCAGCCGCTATAGCGGCAATAACCCAATCCCCCTACATGCCTGCCGGTGAGCGGCGGGCGAGGTATTCCTGCATGTTCGAAATCATAAAAGCTTGGTGGGCCCGCAATGTGTTCCGGGCGAATCTATGGCACGACAAGTTCGTGCTGCTGAACTTCATTGATCTGTACTACAAAGGCCAGCGCGACAGCGTCTTGGGCATCACGCTGAACTCCGGCGATCAGGGTGACTACCCGGGCAACAAGCTGGTACTCCAGATTTGGAAGTACTCAGCCTGGATCAATATCCCCAACATCATTAAGCCGTGGGCCGAGCAGCACACCTTCACCAGCCTGAGCCCTGAAGCGGAAGCCAAGCGAATTGCAGAGCATGGGCACCTTCATTACTACGAATTCCACTCTCGCCAGTTCGGCTTCCACCTAACCACACATGGGATTCATACCAACTTCGGCCCGAGCACGTGGGATTCTAGGACCACAAAGTCTCGATATCACTCGTTCCCATGGCGTGAGTTCGATCTGAAACTCCATGCCATCTGCGACGCGGCGGGCGTCGAGCATATCGAAAAGGGACAGGGTGTCAGCCTCGACTACAAGGAAAGGTCAGCGATCAAGGACGCCATGCCGCGCTACGTCTTCCTGCTTCAGGACTACGACGGCCAGGAAATACGAGCCTATTGCCATATGGAGAAGCGCGTTTACCGAGTAGGTACCGGCTGGGTGAAAAAGTACTTCGGTGCACTGCGCCCTACGCGAACTTTCGTTGAGCTGGATATCGCCTTTGATGGCGAGACCGGCCCCGAGAAAGGGTCGTGGAAAGGCGGAACGATCGGCACAGGTAGCCGGGCAGAGAAAGGCGATAAGCACGACGCCCAGTTCCTGATCGAGAAATATTGCGCCGGAACGCATCGCGCCAAAGGCTCCCAGTACCAGATGACCCTGGTACGCCGTGAGCCCGATGCTCCCTACACCAACGAGACGTACCGGAAGGCTTCTGCCGAGCGGCGCGGCGAAACTTACGCCCCACTCGCATAACCCATCACCACCTTCTGCCGCCCAGCGCGGCAAGGACACCAAATGACCATTAATTCAGCACGGCCCGGAATGGGCTGTGGGAGGTAGCTATGGGCGCTCAACAGCTAATCCCGCGATTCATCCGAGCAAAGGAAGCGCCCGGCTACCTGGGCATGTGCCGGGCAATTTTCGACGAAACCGTCCGGCCCTACGTCAGCGAATTCCCCATTGGGGGCCGCGGCGTCGGGTTCGATCGGCAAGAGCTGGACGACTGGGCCACGGCATACGTCGAGGCAAAGGCGATTGATAAAAAAGGCGCAACGGAGCAACAATCGCCCCGCAGCGAGCGCCAGAAGGGAGATAAATCATGGCGCGAAAATCGATCACAGGCCTCTCTCAAAGGAAAGGTCTCTGGCATATCGACAAGAAAATCAACGGAGAACGACTTTACGAAAGCACTGGAACTGGTGACCGGGAAGAAGCGGAGCGCTACCTGATCTATCGGCTTGAGCAGATCCGGCAACAGAAGGTGTACGGCGTAAAGAAGGTGAGGATCTGGCGGGAGGCGGCGACTCGCTTCCTGCTGGAGTTCAAAGACCAGCCTTCAATCAAGCTATCGGCACATCACCTTTCGCAGCTCGACCCATTCATTGGCGACATGCCGCTGACCCACATCGATGACGAGGCCCTGGTGCCATTCATCAAGGATCGGTTGGCGACGAAGAAGCTGGAGGACGGGAAGACAAGAAAAGGCGTCAGCAACAGGACGGTGAATATCTCGATCGAGCGTGTGGTTCGGGTTTTGTCGTTGTGTGCCAGGAAGTGGCGAGATGATGAGCGCAGGCCGTGGCTGGATAGCGTGCCGATGCTCACGAAGCTGGAGGAGAAGAAGTCGAGCCGCAAGCCGTACCCGATGTCATGGCCGGAGCAGTCGATTCTTTTTGGAGAGTTGCCAGCTCACCTGCAAACGATGGCGCTGTTCAAGGTGAACACCGGCACGCGTGAGCAGGAGGTCTGTAAGCTGAGGTGGGATTGGGAGATAGCGGTACCGGAACTGGGCACCAGCGTCTTCCTGATACCGGCAGACTTCGGCGGAAGACATGAACGGTCGGGGGTGAAGAACGGCGACGAGAGGCTGGTCGTGCTGAACAGTGTGGCCAGGTCGATCATCGAGAAGCAGCGCGGCATCAGCAAGGAATGGGTTTTCCCATACAACGGCACCGCGATGCACCGAATGAACGACTCGGCCTGGAAGAAGGCGCGGGTGAGGGCGGCGAAACTCTGGCAGGAGGAAAACCTTCGCCCCGCTCACCCAGGTTATGCATCCATAAGGATTCACGACCTCAAGCACACATTTGGCCGCCGGCTGCGCGCGGCAGGCGTAACCGAGGAAGACCGCAAGGCTCTTCTGGGGCACAAGAACGGCAGCATCACCAGTCACTACTCGGGCGCAGAGCTCGGGCATCTGATCGAAGCTGCGAACATGGTATCAGCAACCGATTCGCGAGGACCGGTCCTGACAATTTTGAAGAGGAAGCAGGCGTGAAAAATAGAGAAGTCACGCAAAAGTCACGCGCACGAAAAAGGCCAATGCTGTGAACATTGGCCTAAGTCATTGAAAAATATGGTCGGGACGGAGTGATTCGAACACTCGACCCCTAGCACCCCATGCTAGTGCGCTACCGGACTGCGCTACGCCCCGACTAGGCGTGTTACTGGGTTCGCTTCGCAACGAAGCGATCAGGAATATACCGCAAGCTTTTGAAATGTGGAAGTATTTTAAAAGCCTGAATCATTTCTTCAACACCACCAGCACATCTTCGAGTTCGGAGATCATCTGGCGGATCAGTTGCTTGTATTGGGTGGTGTCGTCTTTGGCTTCATCACCGGACATGCGCTGGCGGGCGCCGCTGATGGTGAACCCCTGGTCATACAGCAACGCACGGATCTGTCGGATCATCAGCACATCCTGGCGCTGATAATACCGACGGTTCCCGGTACGCTTGACGGGGTTGAGTTGAGGAAACTCCTGCTCCCAGTAGCGCAGCACGTGCGGTTTTACCGCACATAGCTCGCTGACTTCACCAATGGTGAAGTAGCGTTTGCCTGGGATGACGGGTAGCTCGTCGTTATGACTTGGTTCCAGCATAAGCCTCAACTCGGGCCTTCAACTTCTGCCCTGGACGAAAGGTGACCACACGGCGAGCCGTGATCGGGATTTCTTCTCCCGTTTTTGGATTGCGGCCAGGCCGCTGGCGTTTGTCCCGCAGGTCAAAATTGCCGAAACCGGACAATTTGACCTGTTCATTGTCTTCCAGAGCGTGTCTGATTTCTTCAAAAAACAGCTCAACCAATTCCTTGGCCTCGCGCTTGTTCAGACCCAACTCTTCGTACAGACGTTCCGCCATCTCAGCTTTCGTCAAAGCCCCCATACGTCACTTCCTTAACGTGGCGTTTAACCTTTGTTCGAGCGAGGTGAGGATATTTTGTGTCGTGGTGTTCACCTCATCGTCATTAAGAGTGCGCGATGGATGCTGCCAGGTCAAGCCAACTGCAAGGCTTTTTCTATGCGGATCAATGCCTTTACCCTGATAGACGTCAAATAGCCTGAGGTCTGTCAGCCATTCCCCTGCATTTTCACGGATTACATCCAGGACGGCAGTGGCGGCGACTTCGCGGTCGGCGATCAGGGCCAGGTCTCGACGCACTTCAGGGAAGCGCGACAGCTCGCTGAATTTAGGCATCTTGCCCGAAGCGACTTCCGCCAGGACCAACTCAAAGACGAAGACCGGACGGTCAAGGCCAAGGGTTTTCGACAGTTCCGGGTGAATGGCGCCGACGAAGCCTACCAGGCGACCTTCACGCTCGATACGCGCGGTCTGGCCAGGGTGCAGCGCCGGGTGGTTGCCTGGAACGAAGGTGAAATCACCCAATGCACCGGCAAAACCCAATACGGCTTCCACGTCAGCCTTGACGTCGAAGAAGTCCACCGCATCACGACCTTGTGCCCAGCCTTCCGGCAGACGGCTACCGCACACTACACCGGCCAGCATCGGTTCCTGCTTCAAGCCGTCCAGTTGGCCGACAAAACGCAGGCCGCTTTCGAACATGCGCACGCGATCCTGCTGACGATTCAGGTTGTGGGAAAGCGCTTTCACCAGGCCTGGCCACAGGGACGAACGCATGGCGGCCATGTCGTTGGAAATCGGATTGGCCAACAACAACGGCTCGACACCGGGGTTGAACAGTTCGAACTGCTTCGGATCGATGAAGCTGTAGGTCACGGCTTCCTGGTAACCACGGGCAACCAGCAGACGACGCAGCTCAGGCAGGTGTGCACGCGCCTCCGCCTTGGGTTGCGGTGCCAGGCGTGCTTGCGGGTAACGAACCGGTAGACGGTTGTAGCCGTACAGGCGGGCAAGTTCTTCGATCAGGTCGACTTCCAAGCTGATATCGAAACGATGGCTTGGCACTTCAACGCGCCACTGCCCTTCCCCGCCTGCGGAAATACCCAGGCCGAGAGCCGACAGAAGTCGCTCAATCTCTGCAGGCTCAATCACCAGGCCGAGCATTTGCTCGACGCTCTTGGCGCGCAGGGTGATAGGTGCAACGGACGGCAGATGCTGTTCGCTCACGGCCTCGGTAATCGGGCCGGCTTCGCCACCGGTGATGTCCAGCAGCAGACCAGTGGCGCGCTCCATGGCTTCACGGGCGAGCTGCCAGTCTACGCCACGCTCATAACGGTGCGACGCATCGGTATGCAGGCCGTAGGAACGGGCCTTGCCAGCGATGGCGATCTGGTCGAAGAATGCGCTCTCAAGGAAGATGTCACGCGTGGTCGCGGACACGCCGCTGTGCTCACCCCCCATCACGCCAGCAATCGCCAGGGCGCGGGAATGGTCGGCGATTACCAGGGTGTCAGCGCGTAGCGTGACTTCCTGGCCGTCAAGCAGTACCAGCTTCTCGCCTTCTTCTGCCATGCGCACACGGATGCCGCCATTGATTTCGGCGAGATCGAACGCGTGCAGTGGTTGGCCCAGCTCGATCATCACATAGTTGGTGATGTCGACGGCAGCGTCGATGCTGCGCACGTCAGCGCGACGCAGGCGCTCAACCATCCATAGCGGGGTGGGCTTGGACAGGTCGACGTTGCGGATCACACGGCCCAGGTAACGAGGGCACGCGTTTGGCGCCAGCACCTCAATCGGGCGGACTTCGTCGTGCACCGCAGGGACGGCGGTAATCACGGGCCGGGTGACCGGGACGTCGTACAGCGCGCCCACTTCACGCGCCAGGCCTGCCAGGGACAGGCAGTCGCCACGGTTCGGGGTCAGGTCAACCTCGATGCTGGCGTCTTCCAGTTCCAAATAGGCACGAATGTCCTGGCCCACAGGCGCGTCGGCCGGCAGTTCCATCAGGCCATCATTGCCCTCGCCTACCTGCAGCTCAGCCTGGGAGCACAGCATCCCGTTGGACTCGACACCGCGCAGCTTGGCTTTCTTGATCTTGAAGTCACCTGGCAGTTCGGCGCCGATCATGGCGAACGGGATCTTCAGGCCCGGACGCACATTGGGCGCTCCGCACACGACCTGGAAGGTTTCCGTGCCATTGCTGACCTGGCATACACGCAACTTGTCAGCGTCAGGATGCTGCTCGGTGCTCAGCACCTCGCCCACAACCACGCCACTGAATACTCCAGCAGCCGGGGTAACACTATCGACCTCAAGACCGGCCATCGACAGACGAGCAACCAGCTCGTCGCGATTTACCTGCGGGCTTACCCAGCCACGCAGCCATTGTTCACTGAATTTCATCCTGCTCTCCTAAAGATTCGTTACGACTAGCGAAATTGCGCGAGGAACCGCAAGTCGTTGTCGAAGAACAGACGCAAGTCGTTCACGCCGTAACGCAGCATGGCCAGACGCTCAACGCCCATGCCGAAGGCAAAGCCCGAGAACTCTTCCGGGTCGATCCCGGACATGCGCAGCACGTTGGGGTGAACCATGCCGCAGCCCATCACTTCCAACCAACCCGTCTGCTTGCAGACGCGGCAGCCTTTACCGCTGCACATCACACATTCCATGTCGACTTCAGCGGACGGCTCGGTGAACGGGAAGAACGATGGACGGAAACGCACCGCCAACTCTTTCTCGAAGAACACCCGCAGGAACTCTTCGATGGTGCCCTTGAGGTCGGCGAAGTTGATATCGCGATCAACCAGCAGGCCTTCGACCTGGTGGAACATCGGCGAGTGGGTGATATCGGAGTCGCTACGGTACACACGGCCTGGGCAGACGATGCGGATCGGCGGCTTCTGCGATTCCATGGTGCGGACCTGTACCGGCGAGGTATGGGTGCGCAACAGCATGTTCGCATTGAAATAGAAGGTGTCGTGCATCGACCGGGCCGGGTGATGGCCGGGGATGTTGAGCGCCTCGAAGTTGTGATAGTCGTCTTCGACCTCAGGGCCTTCGGCGATGCCGTAGCCGATGTGAGTGAAGAACTGCTCGATACGTTCCAGAGTCCGAGTAATCGGATGCAGACCGCCCGAAGCCTGGCCACGGCCAGGCAGGGTCACGTCAATGGACTCGGCGGCGAGCTTGGCCGCAAGATCGGCCTCCTCGAGCGACGCCTTGCGCGCATTGAGAACCTCTGTGACACGCTCCTTGGCAACGTTGATCAGCGCACCGACTTGCGGACGCTCTTCAGCCGGCAAATTTCCCAGGGTCTTCATCACCTGAGTCAATTCACCCTTCTTGCCAAGGTAGTGAACCCGGATTTGCTCCAGGGCATTGATATCTTCAGCGCTTTGCACAGCCTCAAGAGCTTGAGCGACGAGCGCGTCCAGGTTTTCCATGTACAGACTCCAGATACAAAATAGGGGAAGAGCTTGAAGGCTCTTCCCCTATTTAAGACGTTTAACACCTTGGGCTACAGAGTAACCCAGGGTGACTGTCGGGGGTACTTAAGCCAAGGTGGCTTTAGCTTTCTCGACAATCGCAGCAAACGCCGCTTTTTCGTTCACTGCCAGATCAGCCAGAACCTTACGGTCGATCTCGATGGACGCTTTTTTCAGGCCAGCAATGAAACGGCTGTAGGACAGACCGTTAACACGAGCACCAGCGTTGATACGAGCGATCCACAGAGCGCGGAACTGACGTTTTTTCTGACGACGGTCACGGTAGGCGTATTGGCCTGCCTTGATTACCGCTTGCTTGGCAACACGGAATACGCGTGAGCGTGCGCCGTAGTAGCCTTTAGCAAGTTTCAGAATTTTTTTGTGACGTTTACGGGCAATGACGCCACGCTTTACACGAGCCATGAGTTACTTCCTCTAGTCTTGATCCAAAAATTAACGAAGGCGCAGCATGCGCTCGACTTTTGCCACGTCAGACGGATGCAGCAAGCTGCTACCGCGCAGTTGACGCTTACGCTTGGTCGACATTTTGGTCAGGATGTGGCTCTTGAAAGCGTGCTTGTGCTTGATACCGTTAGCAGTTTTCAGAAACCGCTTAGCAGCACCACTTTTAGTCTTCATCTTTGGCATGTTCGGATACTCCGCATTCAGTTGATAAACATAATCAGAAGGCCTGCCGTGCCCTGTTGATTACTTCTTCTTTTTCGGGGCGATGACCATGATCAGCTGGCGTCCTTCCATCTTAGGATGCTGTTCGACCGAACCGTACTCGAGCAGGTCAGCTTCAACCCGCTTGAGGAGTTCCATCCCCAGCTCCTGGTGGGCCATCTCACGGCCGCGGAATCGCAAGGATACCTTGGCCCTGTCCCCATCACTCAGGAAACGTACCAGGTTGCGCAGTTTTACCTGGTAATCCCCTTCCTCCGTCCCTGGACGAAACTTGATTTCTTTTACTTGAATCTGCTTCTGGTTCTTCTTCGCCGCAGCAATCTGCTTCTTCTTTTCGAAGATCGACTTGCCGTAGTCCATCACCCGGCAAACAGGCGGGACTGCGTCGGCGGAAATTTCCACCAGGTCCAATTTGGACTCTTCAGCGATACGAAGCGCTTCATCAATCGAGACGATGCCAATCTGCTCGCCGTCAGCGCCAATTAACCGAACCTCGCGTGCCGAGATATTCTCGTTGATCGGGGCTTTCGGTGCAGCTCGTTTATCTTGTCTCATTTCACGCTTAATAATAATTACTCCGAATCTGGGCGACCACGCCGGGAAACCGCTTGCGCGAGGAACTCAGCGAACTGGGCGACGGGCATCGAGCCCAGGTCAGCACCTTCACGAGTACGCACAGCGACAGTCTGCATCTCGACTTCCCGATCTCCGATAACCAAAAGATAGGGAACCTTGAGCAAAGTATGCTCGCGGATTTTAAAGCCGATCTTTTCATTTCTCAAGTCGGACTTGGCACGAAATCCGCTTTCGTTGAGAGTTTTTTCAACTTCAGCGGCAAAATCTGCCTGTTTATCAGTGATATTCATGATCACTGCCTGGGTCGGAGCCAGCCACGCGGGGAACGCACCCTCGTAGTGCTCGATCAGGATCCCGACGAACCGTTCGAACGAGCCAAGGATCGCCCGGTGCAACATGACCGGGTGTTTACGGCTGTTGTCTTCGGAGACGTATTCGGCTCCCAGACGGATCGGCAGGTTAAAATCGAGCTGCAAGGTACCACATTGCCAGACACGGCCAAGGCAATCTTTCAGCGAGAACTCGATTTTAGGCCCGTAGAACGCGCCCTCACCCGGTTGCAGATCATACGCAAGGCCCGCGCTGTCTAGCGCAGCGGCGAGTGCCGCTTCGGCGCGGTCCCATAGCTCGTCGGAACCGACGCGCTTTTCCGGACGAGTGGACAGCTTCATTTCGACTTCGGTAAAACCGAAATCGCGATAAACGTCCATGGTCAGCTTGATAAATGCAGCGGACTCCGCCTGCATCTGTTCTTCGGTGCAGAAGATGTGTGCGTCGTCCTGGGTGAAGCCGCGTACGCGCATGATGCCGTGCAATGCACCCGATGGCTCGTTACGGTGGCAGGCACCGAACTCGGCCAGGCGCATCGGCAACTCGCGGTAGCTCTTCAAGCCCTGGTTGAACACCTGCACGTGGCAAGGGCAGTTCATCGGCTTGATGGCGTAGTCGCGGTTTTCCGACTGGGTGGTGAACATATTGTCGGCGTAGTTGGCCCAGTGCCCAGATTTCTCCCACAGGCTACGGTCAACAACCTGAGGAGTCTTGATCTCCAGGTAGCCGTTCTCACGCTGCACCTTGCGCATGTACTGTTCAAGCACCTGGTACAGGGTCCAGCCGTTCGGGTGCCAGAACACCATGCCCGGGGCTTCTTCCTGGAGGTGAAACAGGTTCAGGCGCTTGCCGATCTTGCGGTGGTCGCGTTTCTCGGCTTCTTCGATGCGCTGGATGTAGGCCGCCAGCTGCTTCTTGTCAGCCCAGGCGGTGCCGTAGATCCGCTGCAGTTGCTCGTTCTTGGCATCGCCGCGCCAGTAGGCACCGGACAGCTTGGTCAGCTTGAACGACTTGAGGAAACGCGTATTCGGTACGTGCGGGCCACGGCACATGTCGACGTATTCTTCATGGTAATACAGGCCCATGGCCTGTTCGTCCGGCATGTCTTCTACCAGGCGCAGCTTGTAGTCTTCGCCACGCGCAGTGAACACGTCGATCACTTCGGCGCGTGGGGTGACTTTCTTGATGACGTCGTAATCTTTTTCGATCAGCGCGTGCATGCGCTGTTCGATGGCGGCCAGGTCGTCCGGCGTAAAAGGACGCTCGTAGGCGATGTCGTAATAGAAACCTTCGTCAATGACCGGGCCGATCACCATTTTCGCGGTGGGGTACAACTGCTTGACCGCATGGCCAATCAGGTGCGCGCAAGAGTGACGAATGATCTCCAGCCCCTCTTGATCCTTGGGCGTGATGATCTGCAGGCTGGCGTCGGAGGTAATCAGGTCGCTGGCGTCGACCAGCTTGCCGTCGACCTTGCCGGCCACGGTGGCCTTGGCCAGGCCGGCACCAATGGATGCGGCGACCTCGGCGACGGAAACCGAATGATCGAATGAACGTTGACTGCCATCGGGAAGAGTAATAGTTGGCATGGCGCCTCCTCTCCTAGTGGTGACCCCTACCAAAGGTCACGTGGGTTGGGATGAGCCAGTACAAGATCCAACACCAGGCCGTTCAGCAACGAACGCCTGCCTTACAGCGGCAGGAGCCTTTCGGCAAACCGATAATCGAACCAGAGTGACTGGAGTGAACAAAAGGAACATGGCAAGGCGGCAAATGGCGCGCCCGGGAATAGCCAGGTGGCTGATGCTAGCACAGATGAACGGTCATCGCGCCGGCGCCATCCGACGTAAAGACAAATTCCAGCCTTTATAGCGGCAAAAGTGAACTTGAGCTGTACGCGACGCCTCAAACCCACTGAGAATCGCCGTTCGTCCTCGACCCAAAGGAGCATCCCATGATGCGTTTTACCTCGACCCTCGCTCTCGCCGCTACCCTGAGCCTCCTTTCCCTCGGCGCACAAGCAGCTGCGCCTTCCAACTGGCCAGCCGGTGCCCGTGACAGCTTCGTTAAAGACTGCACCTCTGCCGCCAGCCAAAATGTGGACGTCAAAACCGCCAAAGAACATTGCGAATGCGGCGCGGACAAAATCAACGCCGAATTGAGCACGGCCGAGATCAAAGAGCTGATGACCAACCAGAACGCCAGCCCGAACCTTAAAAACAAGGCAGTCGCGGCTATTTCGTCCTGCAAGGTCGTGAAGAAAAAGTAATATTCACCCCTGATCAGACGGCCGTTTTGCTGGAAAAACACCTCGAAAACTGCCATTTCTCACAAATTACGCAGCTTTTACGGCTTTTTTTACCAGCTTATATTTCGCACAAAAGCCCCGTAGATCGGGGCTTTCAGCCGATTCAGGTAGTAAACGCAACGCTATTGGCTCGCAAACAATGCCTTGGGGGGGCTCCCAAGTCGAACATTTCGACTATGATAGCCCGGTGTGCCCAGTTGGCCTGAGCAGCACAGCACTACTGAAAATATATGTTTCTTGGAGATACACCATGTCTAATCGCCAAACCGGCACCGTTAAATGGTTCAACGATGAAAAAGGCTTCGGCTTCATCACTCCTCAAGGTGGCGGTGACGACCTGTTCGTACACTTCAAAGCTATCGAAAGCGACGGTTTCAAAAGCCTGAAAGAAGGCCAAACCGTTTCCTTCGTGGCTGAGAAAGGCCAAAAGGGTATGCAAGCTGCACAGGTTCGCGGCGAGTAATTCTCCGCTGAGCTAAAAAAACCCCGTCCATGTGACGGGGTTTTTTATGGGTGGCGCAAAAACCCGGAGGCTGTCAGCCGCAATTGACCCGCGTGATCACCAGGTTGTCGTCGGTGTTCAGGTTCAGGCGGTCGGAGCGGTATTCCAGGGTGATCATATCGTTGGGCTTGAGGATCCGTGCATTCTGCGCACCGGCGCGGGCGCGCGCCTGCTCCAGCAGTTGGGGCGAGGCTTTCTGGCCAATCGCGAACTCGGCGGCCTTCGACTCACAGCGGCTATGGCCGGTGTCGGCCGTGGCGGCGTCTTTGGCTGGCTCAGAGGCACCTGGGGTGCTGCAACCCGCCAACGCGAGTGCTGCCAACAAAGTACCGAATGATGCGAGCTTCCAAGGCATGAAGCCTCCTATGAAAAAAAAATGGACAGAGATCGTGCGACAGCCGTCAGACGGATTGGTTTCAAGACGTAAATCGCCTGCAGGCAAGTCTGCCTGACTCAGAGCGGGCATTCGTCCGGCCAATCGTGACCAGATATGAACGTACTCAGTAGATATCAATGTAGTCAGACCGTGGCGTCGGCCAGTTCTCCTTCAGCGCATTGAAAATCTGCATGACCCATACTTCGTCGCTGGCCGCCACATTGCCTACATACCCAGAGCCCTTGGCCCACGTTTCCAGACGAAACAGCAACCCATCAATATCAACGCCACCCACCGCTTTGCCCGATGAGATATAGGCGATACCGCTCTTGGTCACGCGCAACTGGGTATGTTCATCGTCGCTGGCACTGGCGATCAATTGGCGCACGGCCACCAGCGTCAGGCTTTCGGGGTTGTTCAAATCGATCTGCACCTGGTGTCCCCGGCAGTTAAACAGGCGACCAGTGTCGCACAGCCACCCCCTCATGCCTAAGTAGCAGTGCCAAACCCTGCGCAAAATGGTTAACTGCGCCCGCAAGAACCGAGTTTCAGCGCACTGCCCAGCACTTTTCAGATCGTGAGCCGCCCATGAGTACCGTAACCCTTCAAGCCGATATCAAAGCCAAATGGCCTCAAGGACAGAGCTCCTACAGCCCCGGCAGCCCGGAAGAATTGGCGATCATTGGCATCGACCTACTGGTCAAGGAACTGGGCACCCAAGCCGCACAGGCATTCATCGGCCAGATATTCGAGAAATACCCGACCGATTACCGGGGTGCACACGACCCCGAGCGCGATTAAGAACCGACCGGCGAGCGCCAACCGGCAACTGCATTACTTCAGGCGTGCCAAGCGCTCGGTCAACAGATCGAAGAAGCCCTGGGCATCGCCGTTCTCAACCCAGAACACATTCTTTTCCTGCTTCAGGCCGTCATACCAGTCGACGATGGTCTGGCCGAAGGTCGGTCCTTCGCGGCTGTCCACCACCATATTGGGCCTGACGCCCACTGAACAGAGAAGGCTTGAGCAGGTAGGCAATCACGGTGGCGTCGTGCACCGGGCCACCTGGGATGCCGTAGTGCTCCATGTCACCCTTGACGTATTCATTGAGAATATCGCCGACGACCTTGCTCGCGTTGTTCTTGATGTCCGCGATCTTTTTCAGGCGCGCCTCGCTGGTCAGCACCTTGTGGGTCACGTCCAGCGGCAGGTAGGTCAGCTTGACGCCACTCTTGAGCACGATCTCGGCCGCTATCGGGTCGGCGAACAGGTTGAACTCAGCCACCGGCGTGATATTGCCGCCATTGAAGTGCGCGCCGCCCATTACCACCACTTCCTTGATGCCTTGGGTAATTTCAGGAGCCTGGGTCAATGCCAGCGCCAGGTTGGTCTGTGGGCCGAGCATGGCGATGGTGATGCTGTGGGGCTTGGCGGTGCTGAGGGTCTTGATCAGGTAGTCGACAGCATTGCCTTCGGCCAGGCCTTTTTTCGGCTCATGCACCGTCACACCGGAAATGCCTTCCTTGCCATGGATATTCTCGGCATAGATAGGCGTACGCAGCAGCGGTTTTGGCGCACCGGCGTACACCGGGATGTCCTCACGCCCTGCCCACTCGCGGGCCAGGCGCGCATTGCGCGATGTCTTGTCCAGGCGCACGTTACCTGCGACGGTGGTCAGCGCGCGAATATTCAACTCCTCCGGGGAAGCCATGGCAAACAGCAAGGCCACCACGTCGTCAGCGCCCGGGTCGGTGTCGATGATCAGGTCGATTTTTTCCGCCGCTTGGGCGCTTGCAGCAGTGAGTGCGGACAAAAGCAGGACACTCCGGAACAGATTTCTCAGGGTGGGAAGACTACGTTGCATGGAACACTCCTTGTCGTTGGGAAACGCTAGAACGTGACGCCGGACACCAGCGCGATATTGCAATAAGGCTGGCACTCACCGGTGCGAACAATGGCGCGCGCGTTACGGCTGAGCTGCTTGAACGCTTCATGGCTGACCAGGCGACGCTCGCCGAGATGGGCCTGTGCGTTCAGACTGTTCAGCTCAGTCAGCGCCGGTGGCTGCTTAAGCAGGATTTCTTCGGCCAGTACATGGCTTTCCACCTGCATTTCACTGAGCACGATGCGCAAGGTACTGATGAAATCGGGAATGCCCTGGGTCAGCGCCAGGTCGATCAACTCGACACCCGGCGGTACTGGCAGACCAGCATCGCCGATGACCAGAATATCGCCGTGCCCCAGGGAGGCGATCACGCGCGACAGAGCAATATTGAGCAGGGGTGTCTTTTTCATGAGGGCACAAAACCTTGTACGTCGTGCAGCGTAGGGATGGAAGGCTGGGCGCCGTCACGGGTCACCGACAGCGCCGCCGCCACTTGGCCGAATCGAATGGCCTCGGCTTCGCTCTTGCCGCTGGCCAATGCCGCGGCAAAGCCACCCACAAAAGTATCACCGGCCGCCGTGGTATCCAGCGCCTTGACCTTGGGCGCCACCAGGTGCTCAAAGCCGTGGCCATCGGCGAACAACGCGCCCTGGGCACCAAGGGTAATGATGACTTTACCGGCGCCCGCCTTGATCAATTCGGTCGCAGCCAGCCTGGCGCT